>JALJPA010000001.1 GCA_022969215.1 Colwellia sp.
AAAAAATATTTAATTGAATTGAAAAGCTGCATTATTTTTGCTCCTGCCTGGTGTTAATAAATACGCTAGGTAGTAATATCTGTACATGCCGATTTAAGTGTCGGTGTTCTTCCGTAAGATTATCTGAAATAGGGTTTTTTTCACCGTAATACTCAGAAGTTATCTGCTGTTCTTGAACGCCTTTGGCGATAAGATAACTTGCTATTTTATCTGTTCGTCGTTGAGATAAGGCTAAGTTATATGCATCGCTACCTTTGGAGTCTGAGTAACCACGTAAAATTACGCTCGCCTGAGGGTATTTCGTTAATCGCTGAACAATGACGGCTAATGAATCAATCAACAAAAGCTCACTACTATCAAAATCAAATAAGAGTGGAAAGGTGACTTCTTCAAGCTTTATTGGCGCTGGCTTCATTACAGTTTTAGTGACTATGGTTGGCCTTGTGCGACCAAATTGATAACTGATACCTATAGATGTTAAGTGCGCATTGGTACCACCGATAGTATCGTTACCTAAGTGATGAAAGTATTGATATTCAAAGCGTGCTTGCCATGAATCATTTAATTGATATGACAGTCCGGCACCAGCCGATGGTGCCCAATCATCGGCTTTTCTTGTTGAGAAAGGCCCTTTATTTTCGCCATACCAGTTAAATACACCGGCTTTAGCAAATAGCGCTAAATCTTCAAGTAAGTAAATTGAGCCAACAGCAGATAGGTTTAAGCCTTTCATTGTGCCCTTATAAATATGTTCATTGACTGAGTCGAGGTAAGTTGCTTTTGCTGCACCTAAATCTATATAGGCAGCTTCAAAAGCAAACGTTTCATTAAATTGGTAACCAGCGAAAAGACCTGCGGCAACACTGTTTTTGTCACAATCAAGGCTCCATGCTTCACAACCATGCTGATAATGATTAAGACCTAACTTGCCGCCAAGGTAGAAATAAGCAGAAGGTAGGGCTCCTTCTAGGTGCTGATTTTCATTTACAGTATCTGGCTTAGTGGTTAGAACTTCTGTCGCAAAGCTAATAGAGCTAAAGGATAACATTAGCGGGATTAGTATATTGGCTAGAGTACTCAGGCGAGGCTTTTGAAAGGAAAGCATGTGTCAACGTCCATGAAATTTAAGTAAAACAATCTATTAACATGGATTATACAGATAACATAAATCATTACAAAATAAATTTATCCATTGTATTTACTGTTGTTTTCTTTAAATTTATAGTGAAAACGCGCACCTGAGTTAGTATTTTTTAACTCGATAGAGCCATTAATCTTTTGGTTAATTAAGTTAAATACAATGGACATACCTAAACCTATGCCACCTTGATTGCGTGCTGTGGTAAAGAAGGGCTCAAAAATATGTTGCTGGGCTTCTTTAGATAAGCCATGACCATTGTCACTGTATATAACTTCCACTTCATCAGCAGCTAGCTTTTTAATTTCAATAGTTATTTTATTTTTTTTGCTGGTATTGTCAGTACTTGTACCGGCTTTTGTGTTACTAGAAAAGCCATGTTTTACACTGTTATTGATCAAGTTAGTTAATATTTGTGCATGAATACCAGGGTAAGTAGCTAACATTATGGTGTCTTGGCAGTAAATTTCTAAAGTCACGTTCTGAGGTTTGAGCATTGAGCGTAAGGTAGAAATTACTTTTTGATAATATTGGCCAATATCTAGCGTTTCTATTTCTAATTGGTGCTGATCTGCGGCGGTTTTTTTGAAGTTCTCGATTAATTTTTTAGCTCTGTTTAAGTTTTCCCCTTGCATAGTTAAAGCACTATCGGAATTATTACGGAAGNTTTCCATATCTTTCATACTNAGNCTGTTGCTATCNAGTTTATNTTTCAANTTTTTTAATTCATCGGCCATGATACTGTGCGTGGTTATCGCTATACCTAAAGGCGTATTTACTTCATGAGATACACCGGCAACCAATTTACCCAGAGCGGACATCTTTTCTGATTCTGCTAATTGCTGCTGTGTCAATTGTAATTCTTTTACTGTCTTAGCAAGCTCTTGGGTTTGTGTGGACATTTTTTTTTCGAGTGATATCTCATAATCAAGACGTTGAAGTTCAGCGGTAATACGGCCAGAAAATAGTTGTAACAGCGCCACTGACTCTTTTTCATTTTTATGTTCAGCTTTGAATAAAGCGACAAGTAAGCCGATGACCTTTTGTTTGGCGTTAACCAGTGGTACTGCTAAATAGGCTTGAATTTTAAACTCAATTAAAAACTGATCTTCCGGAAACAATGCAGCAACATTTTTAGGGTGAAAACATATCGTATTAGCAGCAATGTTAGCGCAAGGGGTTTTATTTAGTGGGAATTCAAGGTTATCGGTGATCTTGCCATTGGCAACTATTCGCTCTGGTTTGCAGCTATAGGTCTCCG
>JALJPA010000010.1 GCA_022969215.1 Colwellia sp.
AAAGCCGAAGGTGATTTTCAATTGAAGCAGATGTGCGACATGTTGCGCAGTCAATTAGCTAAACGTAATGTTGATGCTAAAGCCATGAACGTTGGCGATGCTAGTGCGACCGGAAAAAATTGGAGCCAGCAAGTTACTTTTAAAGAAGGTATCGAGCAGGATATGGCTAAAAAAGTCGTTAAGCTTATTAAAGCTGAAAAGTTAAAAGTACAAGCGGCTATTCAAGGTGAGCAAGTACGAGTAACAGGTAAAAAGCGTGATGACCTACAAGCGGTAATGCGTTTATTAAAGGCTGCTGAGTTAGAGCAGTCTTTCCAGTATACTAACTTTAAAGACTAGTATTGCTACCCTCTGGTAATGTAAAACGCTGGCTAAATTAGCGTTACAGCCAAAAAAACCATAACCTTGTTATGGTTTTTTTATACGTTATTAGTTGATAAAGCTAATTGGCAGCAGGGGAAGTTTCTTTGCTCACTTAGTGATTTTAAAAATGATAGCGGCTACTTAATAGCAGAGTTAAGTCATTGTTGTTGCTGATATTTTTAACAATACCTCCTTCAATAATCCATGTTGACTGCACCCATTGCAGGCCAATGGTCACTTGATGAGTGACATTATCTCCTGCTTGCCACCTGCCACCGAGTTCTGTCACCGTATAGACTTCCGGCGCTATACCCCAATCAGGATAGATTGAAGGTGATAATCTATATTGCCAAGAAATATCATATCGTCCACTATTAGGTCGGCTATCAATACCTGTTTGATAAAGTGCATCAAAATCGAACTCATGTCTGTTTTTAAAAAAGGTATAAACAAAGCCAACTTGTATCGCTGGATCTCGATGCTTATTACTAGGATCATTATCAATAGGACTATCACTAATAGGGAGAATTGCACCCGCTAATAAGGCTAACCTTGATGTGCCTGAGAAAAAGTCATCTTGTATTACCGTGTGGCGATATAAAGTCGATAGCTCGCTAAATTCTTGTTCATCATTAGGTGCTATCTTGTAGGGGATGGAAAATAGCAAAGCTTGCTTATTGCTTAAGCCGTAGGCAGCACTAGTAATAAAATAACTGCTGTTGCTATTTGTCGCATGCTGATATAAAAATCTTATCACATAACCATACTTATCAAGGGGCAAGGCGACCAATGACCTTAAGCCCATACTGTTAGCATTTGGCACACTAAGTAGCGCTAATAGTGCGACTATAACTATTGATGTAAAGCTAGTTATTAGCGTCTTCATTTGATATTACAGTCACTTTTATGGGAGTAAAGCCTGCATCCAATATCGCTTGCTTAATCATTGCCGTAGTAGGTGATTTTTCCTTGGTTTCCAAGCGCACTTTCTTCATCTTCATACTGACAGCTACTTTTTCTACACCAGCCATTTTATTGAATTTTCGATTTAGGCTATCAACACATAACGCGCAGGTCATGCCGTGTATTTCAATTTCTATGGTCTTGGCGTTAATTGAAGCCGTCATGGTTAAAGCGACAACTAATGGTAATAATAAAATTTTTTTCATGGTTTAATGCTCCTTTATAGCTCTAGGATATTTCGAATGGGTAGTAATAGGTAACTAGTGAAAAAGCCAATAAACCAGATTATTGCACTTAGCCAAAATATTCTTTTGTTCAAACGCTTTGATTTTTGACAAAGGACTGCTAAGTCTGGCTCAACAGGGCAATGCTGATTAGGTCGCCAATTGAGCCAAGCTAAAGCCATCAAAATCAACGCTGCTATTATCAGTGTCCAGATCTTATGTTCAGCAAGAAAAACCAATCCAGGAATGTTGTAGTTTAAACTCGCAACTAGGGCACCAAAACCTAATGTCACTAGCAAGATAGGTAAGGCACAGCAAAGCAAGGTGCCGCTGGCAATAAAAAGAGTCAGCCATTTTAGGTAAGTTTTTTCTAAAATATTATTGTCTGGCATGTTAACTATCACAGCTTGAACATGAGCCCGACTCTTGAATCGGTGGGCAGGGTACTGAGCCATAAGAGCAAAAAACACAACAATCACCTTTAAGAGGTTTCAGTAATACCTGACAAGCGGTGCACTCATAGAACCATTGGCAAGCATTGGTTGGCATTTCAAGCAATTTTGTATCGCCACATTCGGGGCAGGTTAGCTCTGAGTTGATGATAATTTTAGTCATATGCGATCCCTAGTTTGTTTCTGTTAGTATAGAACCTATAGTTACTATAGGTTCAAGGGGTTTAGTATGAATTATGAAAAATATTCTATTGGTCAGTTAGCTAAAAAAACAGCGTGTAAGGTTGAAACGGTACATTACTATGAAAAAGTAGGCTTAATGCCCGAGCCACCGAGAACTGAGGGTGGGCATAGGATATATTCCTTACCTCATGTTAAACGCTTGAATTTTATTCGGCGCAGCCGTGATCTAGGTTTTAGAATTGAGCAAGTTAAAGAGCTACTTAAGTTTATTGATGAGCCCAACCACTATTGTGGCGAAGTTAAAGAAATGGCAATGCAACAAGCTCGAGTGGTACAAGAAAAAATAGATGATTTACAGCGTCTTAAATCAGCGTTGAATGAAATGGTTACTCACTGTACCGCAGGTGATAAACCAGTGGATGATTGCCCTATTGTTGATGCGTTATATACCGAAAATAGCACTAACAAAGCCACTTAAGAAACTACTTGAAAGGTTACTGATAAAGCAATGGAGTAAACAACTGAACAAGCAAGCGGGCTAAAATAAAATGAAAGGTTTGAGCTGTACTATTTGCGCTTAATAGCCGCTTATTTTGAGTCCAGGCAAGTTGCTTCATTATTGAGTTCTCTCACCTATAGAGAAAAATTTACTTTGTCAGCCTAAGTTGCTTTAGTAGCTCTAAAAGCAATCAGCCTCATGCCTCTAAGATTTTATCCGCTGATTATCTCAGTTATCCGATTTTAGTATTGTTAAAAATGGCGTATTTTGTCTAACTTACCTCAAGCTGATGCAGCTTTAATAAACTTGCCGGGGTAATTCCAAACTGTCTTTTAAATGCCGATGTGAAATTTGAAACATGATTATAGCCAGCTTGGTAACCAGCCTCGCTAATACTAAGCTCTTTTACGGTAATGGCTATCTTGGCTTTATCTAAACGATGTTGTCTAATATATTCATTGATAGTTTGACCGTAGGTTTGTTTGAAGTAGCGCTGCAAGCTAGAAATGCTTAAACCAAATTGCTGAGCGATAGAGGATAGAGTAATTGTGTTTTCTAGCTCTTTTACTATATAGCGCTCAATATTCTTCTTTTTTCTCAGTAATTTTTTTTCTGTTCTTGCCTGTAATGCTTTACTTTCACCAACCGGCTGTAGAGGGTGCTCAATTTTATCAGTAAGTACCGACAATAAGTGAGTCAATAAACTATAAGCAATTTTCTCTTTGAGTATGTTGTTATATAAAGAATCCTCCGTAGGTAAACTTAATAATTGTTGTGCCAAAAGACTAAACTCTTTGTTGTCTTGCCATCGATAAAGTGCGTTATGTCGGCTAAAGACTCTCTTAAGTAATGCTTTATCTTTAGCATCAGTGCAGCGTTTTTCTAACCACGAACGTTTGATAAATAAATTAACTTTTCTAACCTGTTGACCCTTAATTATTTTTCGGCTCAACAAGTCACTCTTTGTCAACACGCCTACCGCACAAATGGCGGTTATTGGCTGGTCAATTTCTTCAGCAGATTTCATTTTATCTAACTTACTGGTATTAAGTTCATAAGCTTTACTGCCTAAACAAAAGTTTAAGCTACCTTTAAGCAAAATATTAAGGCTCAAACTTGCCGGTATTTGTGTAGAGCTGATGCCATCGTTGGACTCAATAACATCGCCGCCGTGAATACTTAGACCGGAAGATAATTCATTATGAAAGAAATGTCCGTTCATAACGTTGCTTTTGCTATCACGAATTACCAGTTTATTGGTTAAGCCCAATGAAGAGATAAGGCTAGAAAAAGCTTGGCTATTTATGTTTATGGGTGAACCCTTTATCGGTGAGTGAACTTTCATCATGCCCCTGAGTTTGACGATCTAGCATAGCAAATTGACGTTTTGGCAAAACCATTAGTAAGTTACCTAGCATAACAACTTTGTATAATAATGAGAATCATTATCAACTAATTTGTATCGTTTGATGCACTCATTACAAAGGAAAAATTATGAACGGTAAACCATTTGCTAAATGCGCGTTCGCATTGGCAATATCAAGCCTTTTCACCAGCCAAGCTATTTATGCTAACGAAAAATCATCACCAAAAGATGCTAAGAACGTGGATGCAACTAAAGCCATTGAACGTGTACAGGTATGGGGTACAGAAGTTAAATCTTCATCTGTTTATATGGGCGGTACTGCTATTGAAACTAAGCAGGCCGATCATATCAGTGATTTATTACGGACTATTCCAGGTGTTGATGTCGGCGGCGCGCACTCCTTAAATCAGCGTATTACCATTCGTAGTATGGATGATAAAGATTTAACCATAACCATTGATGGCGCCAATCAAAATACTTATATGTATCACCATATGGGTAACCTACAAATTCATGCCGATATTTTAAAATCTGTTGATATTGAAGTAGGTAGTAACTCAGTTATTAATGGCGGCTTAGGCGGGGCTGTTCATTTCGAAACCAAAGAAGCAAAAGACTTACTTGCCGAGGGCGAAACATTTGGTGGTCGTGTTCAAGGAAGTTATGCAGGGAATTCATCTTCAGGCCTTTCATTCACGGGTTATGGTCAACTAAGTGATAATTTTGACTTTTTAGCCTATTACAATTTTGTTGATAGAGACAATTACACCGTCGGTGGCGGTAAGATACTTGATGCTAACGGTAATGAAGTGCCGGGTACTTCTGGGGAAGTGGCAGGTCTTGAAGGGGAAGTTAAAGATGCACTCATTAAGTTTGGTTGGGATCTCGATGCCGAGCAACGTTTTGAGGTGGGTTATGAGTCGTATCAAGACAAAGGTGATTATAGCTATCGCCCTGATATGGGCTTAGCTACGGATACTGCTATCACCCAATCTTTACAAGTACCTTTGTTATGGCCGACTGAGTTTACTCGAGAAACCTTAACCTTAAACTATGATGCTAACTGGGGCGAAAGCTCAAGTGTCAAGGCAGCTTTGTTTGCTAATGAAAGTGAATTAAATCGTGACGAAAGTGGTTGGGCACAAAACCCAAAGTTTGCTGGCTGGGCAGGGGATATTACTGGTACTGCAACCAATACAGGCTTGCACGTTATCGCTAACTCTTTACTGGGGGAGCTCATTGAGCATGAGCTGACTTACGGTTTGGATGTGGTGAAATATAAAACTGACTACCGTGCATCTTTATTAAATGGCTCAGTCAATCAATCTAAGGAACAAGCAGTAAACAGTTCTGCTTTTCTTGAAGATAACATTGATTTCGGTAATGGTTTTGTTGTTATTCCGGGTGTGCGTTATGACAGTTATGATATTGCATCGGCAGTTGTTGATAATACCTTTAATCAATTTTCAGCAGCCTTAGCTGCACAGTATACCTTTGCTAATAGCTTTATTGTTAAAGCCAGTAGTACTCAGCTCTTTAAAGGCCCTGAAATTGGCGAAGTATTTACCGGCGCTGGCTCACGTGATAACGCGAATAAAAATATTGCAGCAGAAACAGGATTTAACCATGAATTAGCCTTTGCTTATGAAGATGGTGTTTTAGGCGCGGATTCATTCACTGCGGGCTTAACATTATTTAAAACCCAAATTGATGATTATATTTATGATCATGCACAGCTACCCGATGGCGGGCCAAGAGATACTTGGAAAGACAATATCGGCGATATGGAAATTGATGGTTTTGAATTTTATACCGGTTATGCACTTGGCAAGTTAAAACTACAATTGACTTACTCTGTTGCGGAAAGTGAATTAAGCGCTTTTGAGCAATACTCGTCTCTTGATGGTGGCAGGCTTGATCGCCAACAAGGCGACACCATCAGTGCCGCGGTTGATTACCGCTTCACTGATTTCGACCTTGCCCTGCACTGGGATATGTTAATGGTTGATGATCTTGAAGATGGCTTAGCTATTGATGGCGCTTCAGTTGATAACTCAAAAATGAGCTTCGCAGTACACAACCTATCAATTAGTTGGCAGCCAGAGCAACTTGATGGCTTGAGTGTTATTTTTGGTATTGATAATGTTTTTGACGAGTTTTATGCATCTCAGTCATCACATACTGGTCTTTCAAATCATCCACTTTTTGGTGAGCTTTATTTAATGGATTATGAGCCAGGTAGAAATGTTAAGGCGACTATAGCGTATCAGTTCTAAAGTCATTAGTTTGATAGCGGTAATTTTATCTCTTAACAAAAGGTAAAGTTACAAGTAAAACCTTGCGTTTACTTAGCTAATAAAATTGAGCAGTCATCGCAGTATGGCTGCTCATTTATAGCTAAAAAATCAAGTTTAAACGTGCATAAATTAAATCATATTAAATCATATTAAATTAGCTAATTTAAATACACAGATGAAAAAACGTTCAACTAAATTTAGACAAAACTCAGCAGACTTATTAAAGCGCCCTGCCAGAAAAGCAGGTGTTAAATATTGGCAGTGGACTAAAAGCTCACTGGCTAAAAAAATGTTTTCGCTAAGTCGCTGGCTACATATTTACGTATCAACAGTGCTATTTAGCTTGTTGGTGTTTTTTTGCTTCACTGGCATAACCTTAAATCACGCCGCTTGGTTTTCAGCTGACGGGGAGGAGCAGCTCAAAATAGAGCCCTTACCACAATCATTATTAACCTCACTTAATAATGATGACGAGTTAGCACTTTTTAATCTACAAAAATACGTTGAAAAGCTAATTGGCCTTGAGCAGGTGCGTAGCATTGACGTAGATAAGGTAGTGGCAGAAATCAGCTTTGATTATCCCATTCCTGCTGGTTATGTATTTGTCACAGTTTATCTAGATACCAGTGAAATAGAAATTGAGCAAAAATCGGGCTCGTTAATAAGTTTGCTTAATGACCTTCATAAAGGCCGCCACAGCGGCGAATTTTGGTCATGGCTTATTGATATCAGTGCTGGCCTAATGTTGCTTTTTTCGATTACTGGTTTGGTCATCTTATTGCAAAACAATAAACGCCGCGCTAAGGGCGTTATGTATATTTTACTAGGCAGTATTGCACCATGGTTGGCGTATTTACTTTGGGTACCAAGAATCAGTTAACCAGCAAGAAGCTAACTAAACTACTTCTAATAAGAAAGAGAGATAATATGAAAACAGATTTATCAGGACTGGCCGCAATGGCTTTTGTCTGGATATTACTTGCCTCACCTGTGAGCCAAGCCGAACAAATATCGGTAGAAATCACTATTCCTAAAATTAATAGCCAACCGTATCATAAGCCTTATGTTGCCGTTTGGTTAGAGTCTGCACAGCGCAAAGGTGTTCATACTTTAGCTTTTTGGCATGAACAAAAAGACTGGTATAAAGACGTAAGGCAATGGTGGCGAAAAATTGGCCGGCAGCAAAGCCCTATATACGATCAAGTCACAGGCGCGACACGAAAACCAGGTACCTACACCCTTAAAATTGATAACAAAGAATTAACTAAACTAAACCTTATTCCAGGGGAGTATTTCCTCAATGTTGAAGCGGTTAGAGAGGAAGGGGGCAGGGAGTTCATCCGACAGAAAATTGTCATTGGCGCCAGGGAAGTTAAACACTATGAAAAGTCAGGGCAGCATGAACTCGGTAAGGTAGCGATAAAGGTTATGCCTTAATGGGCGTCACAGAATACAGCATAATAAATTAAATAAGCACTTTCACACTCTTAATTTAATCACATAAGTGATTTAGCCAATTTATTTATAAAAGGAACACTCAATGTTATCAGTTTCAAAGCTTACTAAAGTTATAGCTGCAAAAGGCAGTACGATTAAAGCACTCGCTACACTCACACTGGCCTTGCTATTGCCACTTAAGGCTATTGCCCATGAGCGATTTATTTTACCTAGCCATACTATTTTATCAGGGGATAAGAGACAATCGGTTAGTTTTATTGCCAGTATTTCCAATGAAATCTTCCATGGTGATAGACCATTAGGTGACAATGGTAAGGGCGTTTCTGTGCCCGAACTGGCACCGCTCTTTAAACAATTGAAGCCAGTTGTTATTGGTCCTGATGGCGCGCGTCGTGATATGAGTTGGCAAGCATTTTCACGTTTCTCTGTCGCAGATGCTCACTTTAAAGTGGCAGGTACTTACCGTATAGCACTAGTGCAGCCCAATGTACCTATGACTACTTTTACTAAGGTTGATGGAAGTAAAGGTCGATTTTTTGGTAATCAAGGTGAAGTACCTGCTGGCGCGAGTAATATTGTAAAAAGAACAACCGCATCAAGAGTTGAAACTTATGTCAGCTTTAATCAGCCAAATAATAGGGCGTTACAATCTACCGGAGAAGGACTGGAACTCGCAGGTAAAACTCACCCAAATGATTTATTTGTTGATGAAGTACTGAGTTTTCAGCTTATGTTCGAAGGAAAGCAGTTAAAACAAGCAACTAAAGTTAAAGTGGTTCAAGGGGCTACTCGCCATAGAAACCAACGTGATGAGCAGGTTATTAAAACTGATGACCAAGGAATGTTCTCATTAACTATTGCTGAGGCAGGATTTTACTTATTGTCTGCCAATATTGATGTTAAAGGTAAACTAGGTAGTAATATTGATATACATCACTACGGCTTATACGCCACATTGGAAGTTTTTCTACAATAGCATTTATGTGCTGTATAGGAACTTCTCGGTAAAACTGTTATCTTCAGACGATAGTAGTCCTTAGCAGTAGTCCTTAGTAATAGCGCCTAGTAATTGATCCTAAGCAATGGACCCTAAGAAAATAACCTTTTTACTGTGTTGATAAATTTTTGATAACTTTCATTGATAGCTTTGAACAAATCCCCGCAAGTGATTGGCATAGGCTAAATACGTCTTCATGTCCGTTAGTAAGTTATGATTTTTTTAAGGCATTAGAAGCCAGTCAGTCAGTATCTACTGCGCGTGGTTGGCAACCACATCATATGGTTATTGAAAACGATGGCGCCATTGATGGCATTATGCCTTTGTACCTTAAGCAACACTCTTGGGGTGAATATGTCTTTGACTGGGATTGGGCCCGAGCATTTGAAGATAACAATATTGCTTATTACCCTAAACTGGTCGGCACAATTCCTTTTACGCCACTGACTAGCAATAAACTATTTTCGAACACTCCTTCTTCAACTAGATTAAGTTTAGCGGAGCTCTTGCCATCATTAATTAGTCATTGCCAGCAGCACGACATAAACAGTTGGCACATACTGTTTTGTCCTGAAATTGAAAGTGGCTCAAAGCAAGCCGAAAACAGTCAAAGTGTCAGTATGGCTAAATTACCTGAAGATGTTTATCAACGTCATACGGTACAGTTTCACTGGTTTAACCGAAGTTATGCCTGTTTTGATGACTTTCTTGCCACTTTTACCTCGCGTAAACGTAAAAACACTCGTAAAGAAAGGGCGTCGATAAGTCAGCAGGGCATTACAATCAGGCAACTTCAAGGGCAAGAGATTACTGCGCAAGATATCGATTTTTTCTATTTAACTTATCAACTAACTTATCTTAAGAAAGGCCATCAGCCTCACCTTAGTTTTGATTTCTTCAAACAAATATTCAAAAACTTAGCAGATAATATTTTACTAATCATTGCCAGCCATGAAGATAACGATGTGGCTTGTGCTTTATTTTTTTATGATGAAAAGCAGCTGTATGGGCGATACTGGGGCTGTAAAGAGTCATTTAAAAACTTACATTTTGAGCTTTGTTATTACCAAGGCATAGCATTTTGTATCGAACAAAATTTACAATGTTTTAACCCTGGTACCCAAGGGGAGCATAAAATTCAGCGAGGCTTTGAGCCCGTATTAACCCATTCATATCACTGGGTTAAACATGCAGCTTTTAAAGATGCGATTAGAGAGTTCTGTCAACACGAATGTGAACAAATGCAAAGTTACCTTCATCAATGTCGACAAGCATTGCCATTTAAAGTCGTGGTATAAATAGACACTAGAACTGTTTTAAAATAAATACCTACCTAGGAAATTATAATGGATATCGCTTTTTCTCAAGCTTGTGAAAATAATAAACAGCCAATCCTTACAGTATTACAAAACGCTTTTGCCAATACTAAGCAAGTATTAGAAATAGGCTCGGGCACCGGGCAACATGCGGTGTTTTTTGCTAAACAGTTACCACAGCTCTGTTGGCAGCCCAGTGATCTACTTGTCAATCATCATTCGATAAACTCCCGCAGGCAGAGCAGTGGCTTAACGAATATGCTAGCGCCACTTGTTTTAGATTTACATCAACCATGGCAAGTAGCTTTTGCAAAGACATCCCAGCAAGGAGTTATTGATGGTATTTTTACCGCCAATACTTTGCATATTGTCAGTAGCGCTTTGGTTAAATTATTTTTCACTGGGGTACAACAAAGCCTAGTTAAAGGTGGCGTTTTATGTGTTTATGGTCCCTTTAATTACCAAGGAAAATATACTAGCCAAAGTAATGCCAATTTTGATTTGTGGCTAAAGGATAGGGATGCAGAAAGTGGTATACGTGATTTTGAACACATTGAAAATTTGGCTGAGGAAGCAGGTCTTGCTTTAATATCGGATAACCCTATGCCCGCAAACAACCGCTTACTGGTCTTTATTATGAACTAAGGTTTTTTGATAGAATAGAAACATCTAGACGTCTATACGTTTAGATGTTGACATATCTAGCAATCTAAGTAATATGATAATCATCAATTTATTATGTTCTTTTTTTTGTTAGGTAGTGTTATGCCCATTAAAATTCCCGGTCAATTACCCGCTTTATCAGTGCTAGGTAAGGAAAACATCTTTGTGATGTCAGAGCACCGAGCGGCCAATCAAGAAATTCGCCCGATGCAAGTGGCTATCCTGAATTTAATGCCTAATAAAATGGAAACAGAAGTACAAATTCTGCGGATGTTATCTAATACGCCATTGCAAATTAATGTCGAATTTGTGCGTATCCATAAAAATGTTTCCAAAAATACGCCGAAAGAACATTTAGATAATTTTTATTGTTTATTTGATGAGATTAAACACAAGCAATATGACGGTTTGATTATTACTGGCGCGCCTTTAGCTTTATTAGATTACTCTGACGTGAGTTACTGGGATAAAATTTGTGAAGTATTTGATTGGGCCGAGAAAAACGTCACTTCCACTATGTTTTCTTGCTGGGCTGCCCACGCTGCTTTATATCATCATTACGGTTTAAACCGTCATTTGCGCCAGAAAAAGCTGTCTGGGGTATACCAACATTACCCCCTTGATAGTAAAGAAGAACTTACTCGTGGTTTTGATGAAAGTTTTAATGTGCCGCACTCGCGTTATGGTTATATTAATCAAGTCGATTATCAAAGTATTGATGAACTCAATATTTTAGTGCAATCAGCCGATGCTGGTGTCTGTTTGGTAGCGAGTAAAAACAAGCGACAAGTGTACCTAACCGGACACCCAGAATACGATACCTCCACCTTGCATGAAGAGTACCTTAGAGATCGCAAGAAAGATGCGGCAACGCCACTGCCAATTAACTATTATCAAGATGACAATGTTAATAATAAACCGGTAGGCTCATGGCGTAGTCATGGTAGTTTGCTTTTTACTAACTGGCTTAATTATTATGTTTACCAAATGACGCCTTATCAATTAGATGCTGATCATATTAATTCGACACTAATGAAATAGAACATTAATTACTAAAAACTCCCTTATTCTTTAAAAGTTATTCCTGGATTTCACAATGAAAAAACACCCATCTTTTGCCTTATTCGAACAGCAGCTGGCTAAAAATATCCTCATTCTTGATGGTGCTATGGGTACCATGATCCAAGCGTATAAGTTTGAAGAGCAAGATTTCCGTGGCGACCGTTTTGCTGATTGGCATACTGATGTTAAAGGCAATAATGATATGTTAGTGCTTACTCAGCCTGAAGTGATTAAAGCTATTCACCTTGAGTATTTGGAAGCTGGCGCTGACATTCTTGAAACCAATACCTTCAATGCCACAACGATTGCCATGGCTGATTATGACATGGAAGAGTATAGCGCTGAAATTAACCGTGTTGCCGCACAAATTGCTCGCGCAGCTGCCGATGAATACACTAAAAAAACACCAGACCGTCCACGTTTTGTTGCCGGTGTTTTAGGGCCAACCAATCGTACCTGTTCAATTTCTCCTGATGTAAATGACCCTGCATTTCGTAACGTTACCTTTGATGAATTAAAAGAGGCTTACATTGAATCGACCTTAGCCTTAATTGAAGGTGGTAGTGATATCATTTTAATCGAAACAATTTTCGATACCCTCAATGCTAAAGCGGCTATCTTTGCCGTAGAAACGGTATTTGAGCAATTAGGCCAGCGTTTACCAGTGATGATCTCAGGTACCATTACTGATGCCTCAGGTCGTACCTTATCAGGGCAAACAACGGAAGCATTCTATAATTCACTGCGTCATGCGAAACCAGTTTCATTTGGTCTTAACTGTGCCTTAGGTCCGGTTGAACTGCGTCAATATGTTGCAGAGCTGAGTCGTATTTGTGATGTTGCTGTCTCTGCTCACCCGAATGCCGGTTTACCGAACGCTTTTGGTGAATATGACTTTACCGTTGAGGACATGAATACTCATGTAGAAGAGTGGGCTTCATCAGGATTTTTAAATATCATTGGTGGTTGTTGTGGTACTACGCCTGAACACATTAAAGGCATGGCTGACACGGTTGCTAACCTTCATGCACAAGGAATAGCGCCACGTAAAGTAGAGCCACGTGCAATTGCTTGTCGTTTATCCGGTTTAGAAGCCTTAACTATTAACGGTGATAGTTTGTTTGTTAATGTGGGTGAGCGAGCTAACGTCACCGGTTCTGCTGTATTCAAACGTTTGATCAAAGAAGAAAATTACGAAAAAGCTGTTGCTGTCGCTTTGCAGCAGGTTGAAAACGGTGCACAAATTATTGATATCAACATGGATGAAGGCATGTTGGAATCTAAAGAAGCGATGGTACGTTTTTTAAACTTGATTGCTGGCGAGCCAGATATTGCCAAAGTGCCAATTATGATCGACTCCTCTAAATGGGACATCATTGAAGCGGGTTTAAAGTGTATTCAAGGTAAAGGCATAGTTAACTCGATCAGTTTGAAAGAAGGCGAAGATAACTTTCGCAAACAAGCTAAATTAGTACGCCGTTATGGCGCGGCTATGATAGTGATGGCCTTTGATGAAGATGGCCAAGCGGATACCCGTAAACGTAAATATGAAATCTGTAAGCGTGCTTATCATATTTTGGTTGATGAAATTGGCTTTCCACCGGAAGATATTATTTTCGATCCCAATATTTTTGCTGTGGCCACCGGTATTGAAGAGCACAATAATTACGCAGTAGATTTTATTGAAGCGGTTGGCGATATTAAGAAGAACCTGCCTTATGCGATGATCTCTGGTGGTGTTTCAAACGTATCATTTTCGTTTCGAGGCAATAACCCCGTGCGTGAAGCTATTCACGCGGTATTTTTATATTATGCCATTAAAAATGGCATGGACATGGGCATTGTTAACGCCGGTCAATTAGCCATTTATTCAGATTTACCTAAAAATTTAAAACAAGCGGTAGAAGACGTTATTAACAATAGTGATGATGACGCTACCGAACGTTTACTTGATATTGCCCAAGAATACCATGGTCAAGCGGGCGGCCAGGCTTCAAAAGCGGATTTAACTTGGCGCGAGTTGCCGATTAATGAGCGCTTGTCTTATTCATTAGTGAAAGGCATTAACGAATTTATTGTTGCCGATACCGAAGAGGCGCGCCTTATTGCGGTGCGCCCGTTAGATGTTATTGAAGGGCCGTTAATGGACGGTATGAATACCGTTGGTGATTTATTTGGCGCCGGGGAAATGTTTTTACCGCAAGTGGTGAAATCCGCCCGGGTAATGAAACAAGCGGTTGCTCATTTAAACCCGTTTATTGAAGCAGCAAAAACTGAAATTAGTACCAATGGTAAAGTCTTATTAGCGACGGTGAAAGGTGATGTTCATGACATTGGTAAAAACATTGTTGGCGTAGTGTTGCAATGTAATAACTATGAAATTATTGACCTTGGCGTGATGGTTTCTTGTGATGATATTTTACGGGTCGCGAAAGAAAAAAAGGTCGACATTATTGGTTTATCGGGCCTTATTACACCTTCTCTTGATGAAATGGTCCATGTTGCTAAAGAAATGAAACGCACAGGCTTGAAACTGCCTTTATTAATTGGTGGTGCCACGACGTCAAAGGCACATACGGCCGTTAAAATTGAACCGCAATATGATGAACCTGTAGTCTATGTCTCTAATGCTTCGCGCGCGGTTTCTGTGGTAAGTAAATTATTATCTAAGGAACACAAAGCCAAGTTCTTTGCTGATACTAAAGAAGAATATGATCGAGTGCGTATTCGTCATTACAAAAAAGGCCCTCGTTCAAGTTTAATTACTCTTGAAGCGGCTCGTGCTAATGCCACACCAATTAGCTTTGATGGTTATACGCCGAAAAAACCTAACAAGTTAGGTGTTACCGTACTTGATAATATCGATTTGAATGAAGTTAGAAAATATATTGATTGGACACCATTTTTCATGACCTGGCAGATGTCGGGCAAGTATCCGCTAATTTTAAAACATGAAGTGATTGGTGTTGAAGCAACGAGCTTATTTAATGATGCTAATGCCATGCTTGATGATGTTATCAACAATAAAAAAATATCTGCTAGAGCGGTATTTGGTTTGTTTCCTGCGAACAGTAATCAAGATGATATACAGCTATACACTGATGAAAGTCGCCAGGAAAAATTAATGAGACTTCATCAACTACGTCAACAAAGTAAAAAACCGGCAGGGCAGTTTAACCGCTGTTTAGCAGATTATGTTGCCCCAATTGATAGCGGTATTGACGATTATATTGGCGCGTTTGCAGTGTCAGCAGGTTTTGGTGTGGAAGATTTAGTGAAAGTCTTTGATGCTGACCACGATGCCTATAACTCAATACTATTAAAAGCGGTGGCTGATCGGTTAGCTGAAGCCAGCGCAGAATATTTACATGAAAAAGTGCGTAAAGAATACTGGGGTTACGCCCCTGATGAATCCCTAGGTAATGATGATCTTATCAGAGAAAACTATCAAGGTATTCGTCCTGCGCCAGGTTACCCAGCTTGTCCTGAGCATACCGAGAAAGGTTTATTGTGGGAACTACTCAATGTTAAAGAGAACATTGATATGGACCTGACCTCAAGTTATGCCATGTGGCCGGGTGCTGCAGTAAGTGGTTGGTATTTCTCACATCCTGAGTCTAAGTATTTTGCTGTGGCAAAACTGGCTAAAGATCAGGTATTAGATTACGCCGCACGTAAAGGCATGACCATAGAGCAAGCAGAACGCTGGTTATCGGCAAACTTAGACTATGAACCAGAGTAAGCTGAGTCTGAATAAGTGGTAATCCAGCAACTTAACTAGCTATATTTGTAACGGGTTTACTTAAAAAATAAAATATTAATAATAAAAAAGGCTGCATCCTGATAATCATCATGATGCAGCCTTTTCGTTTTCTCGTTAACTGATAAATTTAAGTTTTACTGGTAATTGCTTAACCTTTTGATTTAGCTTATTGCCAGCACTTCACTAGCCTTATGGGGCTGCTTGGAATAAGTCTGTTTGTTGAACAACAAACTTATTATTGAATTTGGCTGATACTACACCTTTACGATGTGCGAGCGCTGATTGTAGTTTTTTTGCTACCTTAGCAATAGCTACATACAGTTGTTTGTCAGAAGCATTTACTGTTACTTTTTCACCTTCATACAGAGTGGTGACTTCAAGTTTTTGCAGATGCGGCTCTACGGTAATAGTCGAGTTTAGCGTCATAATTGACGGATAATGCTTAGAGATTTTCGCAAACTTATTTTCGATAGATTGCTTGATACCTTCAGTAATTTCAACGTGGTGTCCAGAAATTTTAATCTTCATAGTCTTGCCTCTTTTGTTATCTTTATCTTTGTCTTCATCTTCATATTCCTCCTTCAGCGATAAAAATGCAATAGAAAAAACAGGCTTATTTGCAATTAAATGTAACAGTTCTTTTAGATAGTATATTTCGACAAAATATTGAAATTAAGCAGCTCTTTGGTGAATACCTTTATCCATCGACAAGCTCGTAAGTCATTTGTACTTGATTTTTGTTGTTGTGGATAATGTGACCTAACATCTTGGCGCAATGACAAAATTAATAGAAAAATCATTTGTCAGTAATGAGTGAAATCATACTTTAGTTAATTGATTTAGGGTGATAACTTCTTCGGCAGTACAATGATAATTTCTATGCCACCGTTTATGGAACTAGCTAGTTTTATGGAGCCTAACAAGCTATGTACTACTTTATTGTAGACAATAGGCATGCCTAAACCTATGCAATCTGAGCCACGTTTCGTTGTGGAGAATGGGTCGAATATATTACCCACTAAATCATCAGACAGACCTTCGCCATTGTCTTGGTAAAGTAAGTGCACTTCGTCAGTTTTATCTGTGATAGTAATTTCAATTTTAACCTGATTAGCTAATGTATCTTCAAATGCATGTAAGCAAGAATTCTCGACCAGTTGATTAAATACCTCTTTAATCATTTGCGGGTAGCTAACAATATTGAGCTGTTTTGGGCAATGTATCTTGATAAATGCAGCTTTAGTAGTGGCTCTAATTGAGTAATCTTTAGCTATATTTTCAAATAGTAGCGGTAACGCTATTGTCTTTATCGCTTCATTTTGTGATGAGTACGATAGCGCCTTAAAGTTTTCCACTAAGTTAATAGACTTTTTGATACTACTGTTAATTAACGCAATACAAGCATTACTTTGATTGTTGTATGCGGCTAATAATTGAGAAGAAAGAGTTTGCTGTGATATTTTTTCTGAAAGCTGTTTTTGTTTATGTTCAAGCTGGGATGTGGCAGTTAATATTACCCCTAATGGAGTATTTAGTTCATGAGCAACCCCTGTTACTAAGTTAACTAAAGAAGCCATTTTTTCAGACTCAAGTAACTGCGCTTGAGTGACGGTTAATTCTTCTAAGGTATCACTCAATTCAATAGTACGGTTTTTTACCCGCAGTTCTAACTCCTCATTTAAGCTTTTGAGTTGGTTTTGAGCTTCTATTAAATCATTAACATCTTCAATGGTTCCAACAATTCTATTCGCTGTTCCTTGAGGTGTTCTTGATACTGCTTTTGCTCGGCTACGGTACCAACGCCAGTTACTATCTTTATCATGTCTTCTGTAAGTTATATCTAAACGAGCAGACTCGTTATGCCTGTGAAAGTTAAATGCGGTAAGTACCTTGTCTATATCTTCAGGATGAGTGGTTTTTTTTAAGTGCTCAATAGTGAATTTTTCTTTACCGTTTATATTGTTAGTAATGCTATTTATTCTAAAAATATAGTTTTCAGCTATGTGCCAGTCCCAGAGTTCTCTATTACTCCCCCATAATGACAACGTTAGCCTTTCTTCATTTTCTTTTATATATAGATAGCGTTGATAACGCTGATACAAGAATAGACTGATCAAAGTAATGATAATAAAAAAATAGGCACTATAAGCCCACCAAGACAACCAAGGTGCAGGCTTTACTGTTATCGGCAATCGAGTAACCTTGTTTCCCCATTGTTGATTTTGCTTCTTTGCTCTTAGCATCAAGGTGTAACTGCCTGGAGGTATATTTGTATAGGTAGCTAAACGTGATTTATGATTAGTTTTTATCCAGTTTTCATCCAAATTATCCAGCTTATATTCATAGTTAATATTATTAGCCTTTGAAAAGTCCAATGTTGAAAATTCAAAAGAGATCAGGCTTTCTTTATAGCTAAGGGTTAACTCGTCAAGTAGATAAGCAGCTTTGTTTAATTGAAAGTTGTGGTCAAGGGGCCTATTTATATCTGTTTCGTTTTTTATAGCGACTGTTTGGTTAAACAGTCGTACTTTAGTTATTGTCAGTGCTAAGTCTTGTTGCTGTTGATTAAAGTATTGTGGGTTAAAAATATTCAGACCGTTAATGCCACCAAAATATAACTCCCCAGTTGATGATTTTAAAAAAGCTCCAGAATTAAACTCATAACTTTGTAAACCATCTTCTAAAGTAAAGTTGGTGAAAGTATTCGTTTTAGGGTCTAATCTAGAAATACCTCTATTTGAGCTTAGCCATATAGCGGCATCATTGCCTTCTAGTACTGCATAAGTAGCTTCATTTGCCAAGCCATGTTGCTTGCCATAGCGAGTGATTTTTTGACTGGAGAAGTCAAGTTTATTGATACCGCCAAAGGTAGCTATCCAGATATTATTATTACTATCTTCGGATACGGACATTACATAGTTGTTGCTAATGCTATTAGCATTATTAATATCATACTTGTAGCGAGTGAATTTCTGTGTGTTTTTATCAAAATAATTAAGCCCTCCACCATAGGTACTAACCCATATAAGCCCTCTCGAATCTTCAAATATGGATAATATATAATTAAAACTTAAACTGTCTTTATTGTTGGGAACATGGGTTAAATGGCTAAACTCTCCTGTGTTTGTATCTAATTTATCTAAGCCGCTCTTGGTGCCAATCCATAAATTTTGCTCTTTATCTTTATAAAGAGCGAGTATCTTATTATCTATTAAGCTATTCTCATTATCCGGTTGGTTAACAAAGTGCTCGACTAGGTTTTTGTTTGTATCTATTAAGTTTAGTCCTGCATCATAGGTACCTACCCACAAAACTCCAGGTTTACTTTCTGCTATGGCCCAAATACGGTTACTTGAAAGTGTGTTTTTGTTGTTTTTTTCATGGGTAAAACGCTTAATTATTTGATTTTCTTTGTTGAAGTGGTTTAAACCTCCACCATCGACACCAAGCCAAACCTCACCTTGACTATCTTCGAAAATTGACCAAATTTCATCATGTTGTAATGATGTTGTAGTCATATTGTCTTTATATATATGAATGAAATGTGGTCTAGATAAATTGAATTTATTGATGCCATGGGCAAATAAGCCAAGCCATAAGATATTATTGTTTGCAATATATAACTCATATACAACATTGCCAGAAATAGATTGTTTGAGCATAGGGTTATTTTGGTGACGAGATAGTGTATTTCTGTTCTTATCAAGTATTTGAAGCCCTGAAGAGGTCGCTAGCCATAAGCGTTGCTCTTTGTCTTCTTTGATATCCCTAATTGCAATATAGTTTGATGTCTCTTGGCTACCTTCAGGCAACATAAAACGCTGAAAATTATTTTTTTTTGCTTGGTACTTATTTAAACCATTTAATGTTGCTACCCATATTGTCTGACTTTGATCTTGATAAATTGAGGTGATTTGGTTGTCGGAAAGGCTATAGCTTTGTTGATTGTTATGTTTGAAGTATTCAATTGATTGAGTATTAATGGAATATTTGATTAAACCATTGTTTTCAGTCCCAAGCCAAAGATTATTCATTTTGTCTAATAATAAACTGGTAATGATTTTTTGTGAAAGTAACGCTTGATGCTCTTTATTAAAAATAAAGGGTGAGAATGTTTGGTTATGTAAGTTAAAAATTTGTATGCCAGCGTCATGGGTCGCCAACCACAATTCATTTGGATTAGGTTGAATTATTTGTTGAATGCTATGGTAGTTAGCATTTGATCCCCTCTTTACATACTGGAAGTGGTCAAATGTTTCAGTATCATAATTAAAGCGATTTAAACCACCGCCTCGGGTTGCCACCCATAAATTACCTTGCTGATCAACAAAGAGGTAGTAAATATAGTCATTGCTGAGTGAGCTTGGGTCTTCAGGTTCGGCATAAAAAACTTCAAATTCAAAGCCATCAAATCTGTTTAATCCATCTTGGGTACCAAACCACATAAAACCATATTTATCTTGGGTTATGGCATTAACGGTGTTTTGCGATAAACCATCTTCAATATCGTAACCGGTAAATCTAATGTTAGCACTAACTTGCCAGCTGCAAAAAAGTAATAGAATAAGAGAAAAACGATATGGTATGCCCATAGTTAATTATCCTAAATTTTTCTGGTATAGCGGCTTTCACGATGTGATAAGTATAGTCAGTAAATAACAGTTAGCGCTTGAAAGTAAGTGGATGGTGGCGGCAGGGGATTAAATATGTAGTAAGTTGACGTTGATAAAAAATTGCCACCAGATATATGGCGACAATTTTTTACTTGTGGTTATTTAAAGTGCCTATCGAAAAAGTCTATGATAGAGCTGTTTAAATGCACTTTCACTTTTTTCCCACGCATACTATGTTTGCTACCTGGGTAGGTCATTAATTCAAATAACTTACCTTGGTCTTGCAAGCTTTTAATTAATTTCGTGGTATTGGTAAACAAGACATTATCATCAGCCATGCCATGATAAACCATCAATGGGCCACTTAAGCCTGAAACATATGGAAACACACTGCTTTGTTGATAACCGGCTGCATTCACCTTTGGATGATTTAAATAGCGCTCAGTATAATGGGTATCATAAAGCATCCAATCGGTCACTGGCGCACCACTAACACCTGCTTTGAAATAATCACCCGCTTTAAACATAGTCATTAACGCCATGTAGCCACCGTATGAATGACCAAAGACACCAATACGCTCCTTATCAACATAAGGCAGAGTATGTAAATATTTAACGCCTGATATTTGATCTGCAACTTCTACTTGACCCAGAGTCTCATAAATCGGAAATTCAAAAGCAGTGCCACGGTAGTTAGAGCCACGATTATCTAGCTGATAAACAATATAACCTTGTTGTAGCATATACTGAGTCATATCAGCACCTTGCCATGAATTAGTGACACGTTGCGCGTGAGGACCACCATAAACTCTAACAATAACCGGGTACTTCTTACCGGGTTGCATGTTTTTCGGCTTATACAGTTTGTAAAACAAGTCTGCTTGACCATCATCTGATTTTAGCGAGCCAAATTCAGGCATAACTAAATCATCATAATAAGGAGCCACAGGGTGTGCAGCGGTTACTTTATTTTCAGCTAACCAAGTAATATGCTCGCCATTGGCTAAGTGTAAACTGACTTGCTTAGGCGTATTAGTGTTGGAGAAACTATCAATATAACTGTCACTGGTGGCACTAAAATTAATGCTATGAAAACCATTACGTTTACTTATACGCTGCACATGTTCAGGGGATTTACCTGTCATTGGTACCTTGTATAAATGACGTTCCAGTGGTGTATCTGCACGGCCAGTAAAGTAAAGCCAGCCGTTCTTTTCATCAACTCGGGTAAGTGAGTCAACTACCCATTCGCCCTTGGTTAATTGTGAGATTAACTCACCTTTTAGATTGTAATGGTAAAGATGTTTATAACCATCACGTTCAGAGGCCCAAATGAAGGTTTGATTATCACTTAAGAAGGTTAAATCTTTGTTCAAATTAAGCCAGTGAGTAGACGTTTCCGTGAGTAAGGTTTTTTGGCGACGTTTTTTTAAGTCGTAGGTTTTTAATGTTAAGGTTTTTTGATCACGACTTTGTAATTGGTAAGAAAGCTTTTTACTATCATTTAGCCATTTTACTCGTGGGATATAAATATCTTGATTTTTTCCCAGGTCAACAAAGCGAATTTTCTTAGCTTGGATATCGGTAACAGCTAATTGAATATGAACATTATTGGTCCCTGTTGCAGGGTAACGTTGTTCAATTAATTCAATTTTCTCCGCGTATATTTCATTGCGAATAACTATTTGTACTGGTGTTTCATCGACACGTAAAAAGGCAATGTGCTTCTCATTGGGTGACCACCAATAGCCAGTCATACGAGACATTTCTTCTTGAGCAACAAATTCACTCATACCATTTTTAATGGCACCAGCACCGTCTATGGTTAGTTGACGCTCTTCACCTGAGGCAATATTTAGTACATATATATTTTGCTCACGTATATAAGAAACGAAGTTACCTTTTGGTGAAAATTTAACATCGGTTTCAAAATCGGCCGTTTCGGTTAAACGTTTAGCCGTTTTACTCGCTAAGTGGTAGTAGTAGATATCACCATTTAGCGGGAATAATATCGCGCTACCATCTTGAGAAAATTGGTACTCCATAATGCCAACACCATAAATACGTTGGCGTTCACGGCGTGCTTTCTCTTCATCAGATAAATTCTCAGGACCACTAAACAGCGATTGAGAATCTACTAGCAGTTTATTTTCTTTACTGGCTAGGTTGTACTCCCATAAATCGTATCGATGTAAGTCTTCCGCTTTACCTTGTAAATAGGTAACACGGGTACCATCAGGAGAGAATTTTAGTGATTTGGGGGTTTGACCATTCAGAGAAGGCGAACTATAAATGCGCTCAATGGTTAATTGTTCAGTACTTGTTGTGGCAGCAGGTGCTTGTATACTTTTATCAGCGACGCTTTTGTCCGTTGCGTTGTCATTAGTTGCATGAACGCTTAGCGGTAAGGCTAATGAGCAAGCAAGAGCAACAAGTGCTTTTTTAACAGTAAATTTCATAGCAAAGTTATCTTATTAAGTTATCGTATTAAACTTTCTAATTAAATTATTTAATTAGAAAAGGTAAATAGGTAATAGTGAGCATTGTGTCTATGACTTCCTTGCCAACACTTTTTCCAGTATTGATTGGTTCGTACTCGTTTTGTCAGTTCTTGTTTGCCAGCACTTTAGCAAACGTGGCTTTGTTAAACTAGCGCAGTGATGAAAAAGAGTAAGTCTAAAGGGGATTGTCGTTAAAAGTGCTGATTATGCTGGTTAAATTGCATATCAGCAGTTTGTTAGTAATTTTTATTCCGTGGCTATTTTATTAACTCAATCAATTCATGAATGGTTTTAACTGCGTGGATATTAGCGCCTAAACCTTCCATAGATTTATGATAATTACGATAAGGAATATATATCTCGGTGAAGCCATGCTGCGCAGCTTCTTTAACCCGAGGCACACCACTGTCTATTGGTCTAACATCACCGTTTAAACTTAGTTCGCCCATAATGCAGGTATTTCTAGGGATAACAAAATCGTTCAAGCTACTTAATAAAGCTGAAACCAAGGCAAGATCAATACAGGTTTCAGTCTCATCGATTCTTAAGCCGCCAACAATATTAAAGAAGGTATCGTGAAATATCTTGGTTTTGGTGTGTTTACGTAATATGCCCGTTAACATCTTTATTCGGTTCATGTTTAAACCGACACAAACTCGTTGAGGAAACTCTGCCTCGGTTTCAGTGGTTAAACATTGAATTTCTAATAGTAGGTTTCGGTTACCTTTACGAATACAGGTAATAGTTGAGCCGGGCGATTCAGTGCTAGAGCCGGAGAGAAATATTTCACTGGGGTTATCAACACTGAGCATACCGCGTTCACACATTCTGAAAATTCCGACTGTGTCAATATCGCCAAAACGGTTTTTATTGGCTCTTAGGGTACGAATTTGCCCGTCATTGGTATCGATGTGCAACAGCGCATCAACTATATGTACTAGGGTTTGTGGACCAGCAATTTCATTGTTTTTATTGACGTGGGCAATAATAAACATGGTGACATTGTTTTGTTTACAGTACTGGGTTAGTGCTTGCGCGCTACTTTTTACTTGGGACGGAGAGCCTGGGCTGCCATTAGCATTTTCAGTAACTACCGCTTGAATTGAGTCAATAACAGCAAATTTAATTTTGTTGCTGTCTAATTCATCGATGATTGACTCAACACTGGTTTCAGCCAATAGATACAAGTTATCTTCGTCGTAGTCTAGTTTTAATCGGTGTACACGGTTCTTAAACTGAGAAAGAGACTCCTCGGCGGTACAATAAAGCGAGGCGGTAGTCTTTGACATTCTAGCGACCAGATCTGACAGTAAAGTAGTTTTACCTGCGCCAGGATCGCCAGAAATAATATTTACCGAGCCGCGAGTGACACCACCGCTTAAAACACGGTCGAGCTCACCGATACCGGTTAATCTTTTTTCTGCGTCAGTGGCTTCTATTTCGTTAATTTTTTTAGAGCCACCACCGATTAAGCCGGCATAGCCCGCTGTTTGTGCTGTACGGGTGACAGTATTTTTACTAGCCGTTTTAGATATTCTCACTTCAGCCAAGGTATTCCAAGCACCGCAACGACATTGTCCTTGCCAGCGAGTGAAGTTCATGCCGCAATCGGTACATACAAATTCGATTTTTGCTGCTTTTGCCATCTAGATTATACCTACCTTTAAAAGATAAAATGATTGTAATAAGGATCTGTCATTGCAGATGTATTATCTTGTTTCGATTAGCTGTGACGTTATCGAAGCAAACACAATACGATGCAACAAGTGACTTTGCGCGACTAGCCTACTTGAGAGGCATAGAAATTGCTTGGTTTATCTTGATAAAGTCGGTTAGATTATAATGATTTTGATTTTTTTGTCTAAGCTAAAAAGAGTAATAAAGGTTGTCAGCCAGCAATAAGGCTAAGTCTAGCGATTGAAACAGCGATTAAAGCAGCGAGTAAACGAGAAGTTAATAATAAAACTATGAATAAAAATTTCAGCAAACACCATAAAATCATTGAAGATTTCCGTGGTGAAGTGAACAAGCAGAGCTTTGAAACAAGCTTCAGTGCCATAACTGTACACCTCACTAGAAATGAAAGGTTTTTATTGAAAATGGAATTAAAGCGCTTAGCGGGCGCTTGTACACGAGCCATAGACCTACGTGGCTTGGTTGATGGTGAATGTCAGTTATTTGACTATCAAGGTCAAAGCCATTTTTTAGATGACATTGCCGTGGCCGCGTTTCAGGAAAATATTGCAATTTATGGCGGTTATACTTTTGGTGTCTATGAATCAGTAAAAGATGCCGAAAATAGTTTTCGTAATATTTATCAAAATGAACAAGGTAATTCAACTGCAGTTGAGGGTAAAAGTCTCAACAAAAAATTATCGGGAGAAAAGCTACAATACCCCGCTAAATTACAACTTTTGGCCAATTACCCTAATCGCTCAGAAGAGCGAATGAATTTCGCTATTGCCATCACGCTGACCCTAGAAAATAAGCAACAAGTGACTACCAGCAGCATAGATTTAAGTGTCGAGGGCATTAAGTTCAAACTTATTAATGAAGCGACTCTATTTAAGGGCGAGCAAGTAACCATTACCTTTACCGGCTTAGAGCAAGACTTTCAATTTAATAAAGACAGTTTATTTTATTTTAAAGTTAAAAATACCTTACGTGACTCAGCTACGCAGATTGTTGGTTGTCAACGTATTGATATTCCTGAAGATGACGGGTTTTCACGATTTTTAACTGGTTATATTCAAGGAAATAAACGCCGATATAAAATTAATTTAGATAATAGCTTAGCGGCGTTACAAGCGAGAAGCTTTGAGCAGTTTGCCTTAGTTAAATTAAATGAATTGGTTGTTTTTATGCACAGTGCCAATGGTCGCGCTGAGGGGCTTGCGCCTCGTTATGCGCTGACCACTAAAAATAATCAAAAGGTATATCACTATTGGCGAGATGATAAACATAATTCGACTTTGCATTACCTCATCAATGATGAGCGACTTGCGCGTCTACAGGCTTTAGCACATAAAAATAAGAGTTTATTAGTTTTTAGTTTTATTCATCAACATAAAGGCCGTAAGTTCTTCTATACCTTAGATGAAGAGCAGCTTAAGCACGATAAGAGCTTTTTTAAGCAGTTCCTAGCCTTTTCTGCCAGTAAAAATTCTTTTGCCATTACCGAATTAAAGTATCAGCAGGTAAGTGCTGAACAAGCTTATTCACCGTTTACCTTATCTAGTGTTATGAGCAAGCAGCAAAGTTACTTAAATCCACCGTTAACTGATGAAGTTAACGGAATTTTGGCGAATATACCTTGCTTAGTAACGGTAACCGATATCACTAGCGCTAGTGATATCGGTGAGTATCAAGCATTAGGCTATAAAGGAGTCGACCTAGAACGGCTGAAAAGTTATGGTCATAAGTATGGCGATAAGAATAATCTAGTTGATGAAATCACGCTAAGTTATGGTCATCAACGTCAAGAAATGCGCTTTAAATATCAGACGCCTGTTGACATTGAGTGCGCTGAAGCAACTTGGTCGGGACAGTCGGCAGACTTTTCTGTATCGGGCTTAAAAGTAGACTTAGCCGAGCCAGCCGCATTGTCACAGGGTGATGTGGTTTATTTAACTTTTCCTAAATTGCAAAAAATAACCTCAGCCTTTGATCTCAAACAATTGCCTTATAAGGTGATGAGGATAAGCAAAGATAAAACCGTGGTAAACCTTCGGGTGTCGGTTAAAGAACACCAACATATCGGTCGGTCATTTTTTAAGTTATTAATTGATAAGAATAAAAGTAAGTTGACGCCTGATGAATATGCGATGTTAACTCCTGGTTTATCTGGCGCTTTGAGGACCTTGTATGCGGTGAATATGACGATACCAACAGTCATGGTGCAATCAAGTGGCAGTCGTTATAAGCTAGAAACCTTAGTTACCGGTCAGTACGCTAATCAAAGCCATAAAAATTTATTATCAGCCATGCTGCGATTAAGCGATCGTAATGGCTATTATAATTTGTATCCTTTGCTCGGTAATTTACATGTTAGTAGTTTACTTGAACATCAGATGAGGAAACTGCTGGCCAGTGATGTTGCGGTCAGTGAAGTTATTTATATTGCCATCAATTCAAGTATTACTGATATTGACAAGTCGGTAACGATAAAGCAGGTAAGTGAATTAGAGACTCTTGAGCTAAGAAAGCTTTTTATTAAAAAATCGTTAAAGCAGGGGCAGTTTTACAGCTTACAGCTAAAACTGTCACGCAGCGATGCCGCAAATATGGATCATTTAACCCCAGAGCTGACTTATATTGGCGTTTATGCGATACATAGAAGTAAGCAACTTGAGCAAGAAATGTATAGTGTCGCGGGACTGGTACAGCTAGTTGATGTCACAGAAGAAACGTTACTAAGGTATTCAATCACAGACTAGTGTTAATTCACTGTTGTTTACTTAGGGTTTGTTGATCTTTCGAGATTGCTTTTACAGCAACATGTTTGATATTTAGGCAAAATAGAGCATATGAAGTGTAGCTAGCTACATGAACATAGGATAACGCAGTATAAATTTCAAATAAGTGCTGCCCTTTGGCTTCATTTAAAACGAACTTACTCCTTGTTGCTCGCTTTTTTAATAGAATAACTATGATACAAAGCTCGCGCCGCGATTAAGCCCGTTTTAAATTGAATAAATTTTAACCCTGAAAGATTAACAGACCCTTGTGTAAAAGCCTAAGCACTGATACTTAATAAAAGAGCAGCGCTTGGGCTTTGTACTTAACTATTAATTATCATCTTTTAGCCACGTACTGTTTAAGTTAATGTGCGGCTT
The DNA here is from genome assembly GCA_022969215.1 of Colwellia sp. Lineage (GTDB taxonomy): Bacteria > Pseudomonadota > Gammaproteobacteria > Enterobacterales > Alteromonadaceae > Colwellia. The sequence continues at coordinate 27,556 of JALJPA010000010.1, forward strand.
AAACTCAGAGGCTTACTAAATGGTTATGCTAACCAATGTAAAAGGCAATCTAAACCCTGCACGTTAATGCTACTGTCAGCTTGTGCTAAAACAATCGGTTTAGCATGAAAAGCAACACCAAAGCTTGCCGCTGCCATCATCACCAGATCATTAGCCCCATCACCCATAGCAACCGTTTGATTGTGAGGAATACTATATTCTTTGCTCAAAATAGCGAGAGAGTTGGCTTTTACTTGTGCATCGACAACATCACCTAATACCTTGCCGGTAAGTTTGCCATCTATAATTTCTAGGGTATTGGCAAAAGCTGCATCCAATTCTAAAGTGTCTTTTAGATGGTCAGCAAAATAAGTAAAGCCGCCAGAAGCGATGGCTATGCGCCAGTTGTGCTTTTTAAGTTCTTTAATTAATGGTTTTAACCCAGCCATAAGAGGAATATCTTTGGCTACATCGCTTAATATGCTTTCCGGCGAATTTGCTAATGTAGCTACACGTTGATGTAGGCTTTGGGCAAAGTCCAACTCACCTAACATAGCGCGCTCAGTTACTTCTGCCACTTCTTCACCAACACCGGCTAGTTTAGCTATTTCATCAATACATTCAATTTCTATGGTAGTTGAGTCCATATCCATTACTAACAGACCCGGCTCACTTAAGGTCGGTACTTGTGTTAATAAGGCTGCTTCAATCCCGTTAGCTAAAGTAAAGTCAGCTAGCACTTTACGTGCTTGCATAAAGTCGCTACAGCTCACTTGAAAACGGCAGCTGGTTTGATTATTACGGTGATTAATAGCGGTTAATGAGGTGATTTTTAACTGAACTTGGTTTTGTAATGCCAGTAGCAGGGCTAGGGGCAGTTGTTGAAATACCACCAATTCGATCTTATCTTGCGCTGTACTAGTCTCAAGCGGACGTTCATCAAGGTTAAGAGTCTGCTCTGATAAGTCAAAAGCGACGGGTAATTGCGTACCTGCTAGGTTTTGGGCTAAATACTGTTCAAGGGACAGGGATAATACATTGGCGATAAAAGACACGTTAACTCTCTAAGGTATTGGTTTATATCCAAGCCACATGAAGATGCAGTTGGAATTAGAAACGCCTTTAGGTATGACATTGATTGAAGAGAATGGTTATTCCCTTATCGAAATCAATAACGTAGCATAAAGCGTTTCTAAACCAGCCCTGCAGGGGCGTCTGAGCAAACCATGTTATTTGTTGCCTTATTTTTTAATGGAATAACCATTAATAAAACAAGGCGCCTTGATCATTATTCGCTCAGGCTACCTGAAACACGCATCTTCAAGTTGCTTGGGTATGTATAAAAATATTAAACTTCACATCAGTTAGTAATCTAACTATAGTGAGACTATTAATGCGCTAAAATAGTCACCTGTGTTTTATGAAGCAAGCCGAACAGCCTTTATACCCTAAATTATCGTCGATTTATAATAAAATCCTGCAATTAGCTAGTGCTATTTCGCTTATCATAGTGCTGATCAGTATCTTGCAGTCTACTGGGGTGAAAAATAATAACAATTTAACTGAGCATTTTAATTTTATTGCCAAGCAGCAATTACACCAAGCCATTGTCGGTGCCACTGTACTACTTGAGCAAGAGCATAAAAATAACATTGAGAAAAAAGCTTTATTACAACGTTACCTCGATGGTTTGGCAAAAGTTAACTTTGTTAAACAGGCACATTTATATGATGCCACAGGTATGTTATTAGTTGCTAGCACATCGGTTGATATAGATAAGCGCGGTAATGAAATTTCTCGTCCTAAAGCCAAAAGTATTAACGATCTTTATGGGATATCACCACACCAACGCAATTTAAGCGATAAATTAACGCCTTTTGTTGAAGAAGTTCGCCATAGTGATACAAGCAGCTATAAACTTCATGGCTACTTACGTTTTACAATCGAGCCGTCTTATTTAACCAATGTATTAGCGCAAGCGGATGAAGAGCAGCAGTCATTACAACGGTTAATGTTGTTAGTGGCGGGGGTTATTGGCTTTCTGCTTACTCGCGGCTTAAACCGCTTTAGCAGACGAGGTTATCGACTAGCTTCAGAGCCGAAATAGATGAGTTCAAAGCTATCTCTTATTAAGTGAAGAATACTTGCTCGATATTACGCTCACATTGACTGGCAATTTCCTCAGCACTCTCTGGCCTAATAGTGGTTAACAGCTCAAAAATTTTGATTAGATTAACTGGATAGTTAGCTGGAGCAGGGTGTTTTTCTTGTTCAGCCTGTGCGCTATTAGCCAGTACGTCTTTAGCCCTTACCTCAACACCCATTATCTCAGAGCTTAACGGCATCGATGGTGCATCCGTTTCTAATACTAAAGACTCCAGCGGTAAGCGCTTAATAGTGTTGATGGTTTTTTTAGCGCGGGAATAACTGATAGTACTACCGACACCGAGCTTAAAGCCTAAATCTAGGTAGCCTTTAGCTTGTTGGTAGCTGCCTGAAAAGCCATGAATGATACCCGCCTTGTTTAGCTGGTACCTCTTCAAAAATGGCATGTTCTTGTCGTGAGATTGTCTATGATGAACTATTACCGGTAAGTCTTGCTGCTTAGCGAGGTTAAGCTGAAAATCGAAAAAGTGTTGCTGCTTTGCTAATTCAGCCTCGGGATCATCACTACGTTTAATAATGGCGCCATCTAAACCAATTTCACCAATGGCGATAATTTCATTTTTCGCCAGTGTTACTTTTTCAGTTAACAGTTCGAGGTGAGAACCGTTTAACCCTTGTAAAAACCACGGATGAATGCCTAAGCAGGGGTAAATCTTTATAGGTTTGTTATGATAATTTTTGGCTAGGTTTAATACTTTATCAAAGTTATCAGGGGCTATGGCAGGAACGATAATTCGGTTAATTGCCAGTTTCGCGCATTGCTCTAGCAGGGCAGGTAGTTGTTCTTTAAAAGCGTTGTCGTCAAGGTGACAATGACTATCGGTAAATTTCATGCTTTTATCCCCCTTTATCCATTTACTTCTTTAGATACAAAAAAGCGCGGTATAAACCGCGCCTTTGTGCACTTAATCATGTAGTGACTTTTACATTCTGTCCATCACTTCAATACCTAATATATCCAGACCCTGCTTTAAGGTGTCGGCGATAACTTTACATAGCGCTAAACGTGATGCTTTAACTTCTTCACTAATACCTTCTTTAAGAATAGGGCAGGCTTCATAAAAACTCATGTAAAGGCTAGCAAGCTCGTATAAATAATTACAAAGCAAGTTAGGTGTACATTCACTAATTACTGCATCAATTACATCTTCAAGTTGCAACAACTTAAGCGCTAGTGCTTTTTCTTGCGGCTCGATAATAGTAATAGCGGCATTAGCTGGTAACGTACCGGCACTCGCTTGCGCTTTGCTAAATATACTTTGAATACGCGAATATGCATATTGTAAATAAGGTGCGGTAGCACCTTCAAAGCTCAACATAGTCTTCCAGTTGAAAATATAATCACTGGTACGATTTTTCGATAAATCGGCAAACTTAACCGCGCCAATACCAACCTTATTTGATATTTCCGCTAAATCAACATCGCTAATCTCAGGGTTTTTCTCTTTGATTAATGCAGCTGCACGGACAACGGCTTCATCAAGTAATTCTGCTAACTTGATAGTACCACCAGTACGGGTTTTAAATGGTTTGCCATCATCACCCATCATCATGCCAAACGGACAATGTTGATAACCAACACTGTCAGGTAAGAAACCTGCTTTACGAGCAACAATTTCAACTTGTTTAAAATGTAATCCTTGGCGTGCATCGGTGAAAATAATGATGCGATCTGCCGCTAACTTGCCACTACGGTAACGACACGCAGATAAGTCAGTAGTGGCATATAAGAAACCGCCTCCGGATTTCTGTACGATAAATACCGGTCTGTCGCCATCTTTGTTGGCCATTTCATCAATGAAAACAACTTTAGCGCCTTGACTCTCTTCGGCAACCCCACTCGCCATAAGCTCATCAACTACCGTTGATAAATCGTCGTTATAAGCACTTTCGCCCATAATGTCAGAGCGTTTTAATGACACATTTAACTTAGCGTAGATTTCTTCACTGTGGGCAATAGAGATATCAATAAACTGTTGCCATAACTTGGCACTATCCGCATCGCCACTTTGCAGTTTAACTACATCAGCACGTGCTCTATCGGCAAAACCATCTTCGTTGTCAAAACGAACTTTTGCTTCACGGTAAAAATTTTCTAAATCGCTAAGGGCCGTTTCAGCCACTTCATCGCTAGCAAGTTTATCGCTTAAGTGCGCGATTAACATGCCAAACTGTGTGCCCCAATCACCCATGTGATTTTGACGAATTACTTTGTCACCACGAAACTCTAGTGCGCGTACTACTGCATCACCAATAATGGTTGAACGTAAGTGACCAACATGCATTTCTTTGGCAAGGTTAGGCGCTGAGTAATCAACAACTACTGTTTGCTGTTTATCATCAGCGTTGTCATCGGTAGCAGTACTTGTGCTAGCGACGCGTTGGCTAACACCAATAAAGTCATCTTGAGCAACAACATTAAGCTGAGCAGCTAACCATTTTTCACATAAATGAATATTGATAAAGCCAGGGCCGGCTAATTCAATTTTGCTAGCAATGCCATCAAGATTTAGTTCGGCTACAACCTTAGTAGCTAGTTCGCGCGGATTAGTCTTAAGCTTTTTCGCTGCACCCATTACACCATTGGCTTGATAGTCACCAAAGTTTGGACGGTTAGATAAACTAACCGCAGGGTTCGTTCCTTCAGGTAAGCCCGCAGCAACCATAGCAGCGCTAACTTTAGCACTCAAAATATCTTTAATATTCATACGTTGTCTCATTCTCTTTGTTATTTGGTTCAATACATTTATCAATCGTGCTCATTGACATGCGTCAACTCCGCGCGTTTTCTTCTGTCTTGAACCAACTAACTGCGAGAAGTGAGTAACTCACAGCTAGTAACTTAATTTGTTTTATTTTGCTGATTTATATCTTCAGCAAAACTTTCTAAATTCTTTTGAACTTTCATCTTTGGCAAAGTAGTTTGCTTACTTTTACAAGGCGCTTGGTCATTTTTATAAAGGAGCTTAGTACACTAAGTGACTGAATAAAAATGATTAAGCAACGCTGTAAAATGACAAACTAAGAAGCCAATTAGTGTTCACGTGTCGAGTGGAACTTGATATCGGGATGACGCTCTTGCGCTAATGATAAATTAACCATAGTTGGCGCAATATACGTTAAGTTATTACCACCATCATAAGCTAGGTAATCACCGGCTTTCTTCTTAAATTGCTCTAAGGTGCGTTCATCATCACATGTACACCAGCGCGCAGTTGCAACACTAATTGCTTCGTAAATAGCATCAACTTTATATTCGGTCTTTAATCGTTGCACTACAACTTCAAACTGTAGTACACCAACCGCGCCAACAATCATGTCATTGTTAATGAAAGGTCTAAATACTTGTACAGCACCTTCTTCAGATAACTGTATCAAGCCTTTTTGTAGTTGTTTGGCTTTAAGTGGGTCGCGTAGGCGAATACGGCGGAACATTTCCGGGGCAAAGTTAGGAATACCACCAAACTTCATCATTTCACCTGAGGTAAAAGTATCACCAATTTGAATGCTGCCATGGTTATGTAAACCGATAATATCGCCAGCGTATGCTTCATCAACGTTTGATCTATCACCGGCCATAAAGGTAACCGCATCGGCAATTTTAACATCTTTGTTAATGCGCACTTGTTTCATCTTCATGCCTTTTTCATACTTGCCTGAGCAAATGCGCATGAAAGCAATACGATCGCGATGTTTCGGATCCATATTGGCTTGGATTTTAAAAATGAATCCAGTAAATTTTTCCTCTTCCGGCGTTACTGTGCGTAAATCTGTTTTGCGCGGTAATGGCTTTGGTGCCCATTTAGTTAAACCGTCGAGCATGTGGTCAACACCAAAGTTTCCTAGTGCCGTGCCGAAATATACGGGCGTTAATTCGCCATTTAGAAAAGCCTCTAAATCAAACTCATGGGAGGCGCCAAGTACTAATTCCATTTCCTCGCGGAAATCTTCAGCAAAGGGGCCAATGGCTTCATCAAGAAGGGGGTTATCAAGGCCTTTAATGACACGCCTTTCTTGAATCATGTGACCTAGGCCTGATTGATACAAAAATATTTCATCGGTCAATAAGTTATACACGCCTTTGAATTCTTTGCCCATGCCAATTGGCCAGGTAATTGGTGCACATTTTATGTTTAATACCGTCTCAACTTCATCCATCACTTCAATAGGATCGCGCACATCACGATCCATTTTGTTCATAAAAGTAATAATGGGCGTATCACGCAGACGAGTAACTTCCATTAATTTAACTGTACGTGCTTCAACACCTTTGGCCACGTCAATTACCATTAGACAAGAATCAACAGCGGTTAATGTACGGTAAGTATCTTCCGAGAAATCTTCATGACCTGGAGTATCAAGCAAGTTTACCAAGCAGCCTTTGTAAGGAAATTGCATAACCGAGGTAGTAATTGAAATACCACGCTCTTTTTCCATTTCCATCCAATCAGATTTTGCGTGTTGACCTGATTTTTTACCTTTTACCGTGCCGGCTCTTTGTAAGGCTTGACCAAACAAAAGTACCTTTTCGGTGATGGTGGTTTTACCCGCATCGGGATGAGAAATGATAGCAAAGGTGCGACGTAAGTCGACTTGCTGTTGCTGTGCAGACATGCAAATTACCTGTTAAGAAAATAGTAGAAAAACACCCAGTTAATTAGGGACTTTTTAAAAATTATAAAATTGCGCGCATTGTACCATTAAAACAGAGTGAATCTGTAATAAAGCGAGGTTATAAAGAGCAACTTTGTAGGTTGATAGCAGCTTAATAAAAAGGTAACACTTTTATTGATAATAAATGGGGCAGATCAATTGGCTTGTTAAAGCAGATTTAACGTTTTATTAATGCTAGATGAAATCTAGGAAAAGGTAGTAAACAGTAGGCTGAAGCTAGTTTATTAGCTGCAAAGTAAGACAGCTGAGGTTAACCATATTAGTTAAATCGTTAATTAAATAAGCTTGAAATGAATTGAGCTTCATTTTGCTCTAATAAAGGGGAATGTACTTTAGTTCTTTTTATATGGCTAACTTTGTCAGTCTGTTGGCTAACCTGATTCACTAATAAAGCAAAAGCTTGCTCTTGGTTCAGTCCGGTCAATTGGCTAATGTTTTTTAGTGCATCATTCACCATCAGGTTGGCAACATCTTCATTTGACAACTGACTATCTGCTGTAGGACTTATTTTAGTAAACATTTGGCTCACCCTAATGACTTTTAGGAATATAGTTAACAATCTTGTTAACTATATTAACCAAAGGAGAAGGATTAACTAGCGGCTTTGCGTTTCGAAGTGTTGTGATTTGTTAATGTACTGAATAGTTTGTTACTTGTTAATCAAAGAGCTGTCTATTAGCACTTTAGCGACATAACAATGGCATCTTCATAACCAAATCCTGAGCTACTAGGATAATAACCTGTGCGGCGATCAATTTCGATAAAGCCGGAATTCATATAAAGCATTTGTGCGGCGATGTTTTTTGCTCGTACTTCTAAGAATATTTTGCTTGCGCCAAGTTTTTTCGCTTGGGCTAAAAATTGATTAAGTAAAACTTTACCATAACCTTTGCCTTGCTCACTTGGCAGAACACAAATATCCATCAGGGTTGCTTCACCGACAACATATTCACCAATGTAGAAACCAATACTTAGATCACCATGCTGCTCACCGAGTTTTTCTCCAAGCTTCTCACCAAGTTTTTCACCGAAGTAACGACCACCAATACAACTTAAAAAGGTTTTTTCACTCCAGGGGTGTGAGTGACAAGCCAGCTCTATTGGCATTAACTTATCTACATCACCGGGCTTTATTTCAGCAAAGTGATTATTGCTACTTTTTGATGTCTTATTCATTGTGCTTGTCTACTCAGTAATTGCCACAGTTGCTTTTTAAGCGCAGGCGACTTTGAAATTTCGGCGATAGCTGGGGTGAGCAACTGCTGCTCAAGCCATTGTATTTCAACGGGGGATGATTTGTCGGTGAAATACCAGTTAAAGAGCCCTAAATCTAGATGGTCACCTTGCTGATTAATTTCACCGATACTTAAGCCAGTTGCTAATAAAATATCATTAAATAATTGCTGTTTGGCTAAGTTTTTTAAATCAATATCAAGGTAACTATTAGAATGAGTCGGTACACTTTTATTTTGACTATCATTGGAGCGATGCTGCCAAAGGCTGATACCCATTTCAGTTAATTGCTCAAATTGATGTTGATTAATGCTCATTAGTAAAGCTCATCAGTGAATGCTCATTAGCTAGGTATGATTTAAGGCTGAATATAATGACAGAATTCGCTGTTAACGAACAGCAGATAAATTAATTCTGGGAATATATTAGCGAAAGATTTTTTGGAATATAGATAAAGAAATATAAAGATATACTGGAAGAAAAAATGGCAGGGGTGGAGAGACTCGAACTCCCAACCATCGGTTTTGGAGACCGCTGTTCTACCAATTGGAACTACACCCCTGCAACAGATTCGAATTATACTGATGCAGGTTAAAAGGTAAAGCCCTAATGTTCATCTTTTTACTAAATCGCGTCTGTTCGGCTAATTTACCAACAAACTGCCAGTAAAGTAGCCAGTCTCTAGCTGTTTTTATTTTATGGTGCAGCTAACACCAGCTAAATTACTTTAACTCGCTGCTAAAGCCTTGATGACAAAGACGGTATTTATCGGGATAAGGGAAAACATCTTTATAAATACCATTAGCGACATCTTGTTGGCATTGTTGCCAATAGGTTGGTGTAAGTAAATCTTGGTGATGAATCTTAAAGGCTTTTAAATAGCTTGGATTAGCCAAAGCAAAAGTTGCTATCTCTTCAGGGAACATATCACCAGGCATTACACTGTACCAAGGCTCAGCAGCATACATTTGTTCTTCAGTGACCGCTTTAGGTTTTACCCGAAAGTTAACTTGGTCCATATAGGTGATTTCATCATAATCATAAAAAATAACCCGGCCATGACGAGTGACACCAAAGTTCTTCAGTAACATGTCACCCGGAAATATATCGGCAGAAATCAGTTGTTTAATGGCTTCACCGTAACCAAACATGGCGTCATTTATTTCATCTTGTTTTTTATTTTTAAGCGCATCCATCAGGTATAAATTGAGTGGCACCATGCGACGTTCTATATATAAATGCTCAATGATAAGAAGCTCATCCTTGCCTTCCCCTTCATAACGAATAATGGAAGAAGCAACTTTTTTCAGCTCCGCTAACAGTTCATCGTTAAAGCGGGCTTTAGGAAAAGCGACTTCAGAATACTCCATGGTATCAGCCATGCGACCCACTCTGTCGTGTAGTTTCACTAAGCGGTATTTTCCCTTTACATCTTTCTTGGTCATGTTTTTACTGGGGGAAAATTTATCTTTGATTATTTTGAATACATAAGGATAAGAGGGCAGGGTAAATACTGACATCACCATGCCTTTAATACCGGCAGCTAATTCAAATTGGTCATCACTGTCTTCAAGGTGATTGAGAAAATCTCGATAAAATTGGGTCTTGCCCTGTTTATGAAAACCGATGGCAGAATATAAATCTGCCTTGGTTTTATGAGGCATTAATCCCTGTAAGAAATTAACCAGCGCATACGGATGCTGGCAATCAACAAAAAAGTAAGCGCGGGCAAAACCAAAGACCACCGCCATGCTTTCGCTGGTAGTTAGTAATGCATCTATATATAAACCGCCTTTCTCGTTGTTAAGTACCGCAACAATAAAGGGGGTTTCTCCTGCGGGCGATAACACCCGACCAATTAAGTAGGCACCTTTATTACGATAAAAAGTAAAATTGAGGATATCAAACTGTAAATCTTCTAGTTTTACCCTAGTTTTATGAGCTTTGCGGCGAAAGGCATTAATAAGAGCATCAACATCACGGTCTAGATCTTCAAAGGGAATTACCGTTCTGTGACTATTCATAATGTCACAAATAGTTTGTTTTAAACCGAGTGCTTGTGGTTGATAAGAGGTGTAGATCTTTGGAACTTCTTTCTCATCAAGGCGATGGGCAGTACTTTCTACAAAAATATAATCATTGTGATAATACTTGCGCTCGAATAAGTGACAAAAGACCGAATTGTAGAAAGTTTCCGCTAACTCGGGTTGTTTATGATTAGATAATAAATCTGAATAAACTGTTTTAACCTCTTGCCACAAAGCATCATCTAGATCGCTAATATTGAAGTATTCTTTAATAACGCTGCAGCTTTCTATTACTCGTTCGTCATAAAAGTTAGTTCTCGCTCTAGCTGAGCGGTGTACTTCATGCCATTGGCATTGTTGAAATCGCTCTCTGGCTGATTGAGTAATCTCAGTGAAAAGTGCAACATGGCGTTCAAAGCCACTAATAATGGTGTTGGCTATAGTAAAAGCAAGTTCATCTTTCATAGGGAAAATAACTCTTTAGTCAGTATTAAATCAGGCTTGTATAAAGTTCATATCAATAATGCATGATTTACCAACATACACTAAAAGCATTATTGCCGAGATTATTTTGATAAATACCGGCTATCACTGGTAATAATGGTGCTTGAAGACAACTTTGTCGGCGGTTCTTTGCTACTAGGGCTAAGCTTAAGATGTAAAAGTGGCGAATTAACTTGCTATCAAGGGCGTGCAGCTCTAAAATTACGCCTTTTTTTAAGCCAGAAAAATAGCCAATATCATGCGTGTTTCAGACTTTTCTTTCAATTTACCCGATGCCCTTATTGCTCGTTACCCTAAAGCCGAGCGTACTGCTAGCCGTTTAATGAGCTTAAATGGTGATTCTGGTGCGATAACCGATGGTGTTTTTACCGATATAGTAGCGCAATTAAACTCAGGTGATTTACTCGTTTTTAATAATACTCGTGTGATCCCGGCCAGAATGTTTGGCCGAAAAGCCAGTGGTGGTAAAATTGAGGTTTTGATTGAGCGGATCATTGATCAAAATACCGCCCTTGCTCATATTCGTGCCAGTAAATCACCCAAAGTTGGCAATGAACTTTACCTATGCAGAGAGAAAGGTAATGAGCTTGACAATGACGATAGTGCCGTTAAATTTAAAGCAACTATGGTTGCCCGTCACGGGGCACTTTTTGAGCTTAAATTTGCTGATGGTCAATCAGTGTTAGATGTTTTAGATCAAATTGGTCATATGCCACTACCGCCTTATATTGACCGACCTGATGAAGACAGTGATAAAGAGCGTTATCAAACAGTTTACAATGAAAAGCCTGGTGCGGTTGCCGCGCCAACAGCTGGCTTACATTTTGATAATGCTCTGTTAGAAAAAATTAAAGCTAAGGGCGTTGAGTTAGCTTTTGTTACCTTGCACGTCGGCGCAGGTACGTTTCAACCGGTAAAAGTTGACGAGATTGCCGATCATATTATGCACGCGGAATACGTTGAAGTATCAGATGAAGTGGTTACCCAAATAGCAAAAACCAAAGCAGCGGGTGGTAGAGTTGTTGCGGTTGGCACAACCTCAGTACGTTCTCTTGAAAGTGCGGCAAAAGCTTCTAAAGATAAAGGCGAAGCCTTAGGTGCTTTTTATGGTGATACCGATATATTTATCACCCCAGGTTATAAATTTCAAATCATCGATGCCTTAGTGACTAACTTTCACTTGTCAGAATCAACTTTATTGATGCTGGTTAGTGCCTTTTCTGGTTATGACCATATAATGCCCGCTTATCAACACGCTATAGATAAAGAATATCGATTCTTTAGTTATGGTGATGCTATGTTCTTAACTAAAAAAGAGCAATAAAAGAGCGAAGCAAGAATACTTATTTTTAAACCCAAACACCGCCAGCCTGTTTTGCTAGTGGGTGACAGAGAAACTTTATGACTGAAACAGTAAAAAATAAAATGAAATATGAGTTAATTACCACAGACGGCAAAGCCCGACGTGGTCGATTAACTTTTGATCGCGGTGTAGTGGAAACTCCTGCATTTATGCCAGTCGGTACTTACGGTACAGTTAAAGGCATGAAAGCTGAAGAAGTTGAGGCCACTGGCGCTCATATTATTTTAGGTAATACCTTTCATTTAATGTTACGTCCAGGTACTGACATTATTGAGCAGCATGGTGGTTTACACGGGTTTATGAATTGGGATAAACCAATTTTAACCGACTCAGGTGGCTTCCAAGTTTTTAGTTTAGGAAAAACGCGTAAAATCACCGAAGAAGGTGTGCGTTTTAGTTCACCGGTAAATGGTGAAAAAATTATGCTTACCCCTGAACGCTCAATGGAAGTACAACGTAGTCTGAACTCTGATGTTGTCATGATTTTTGATGAGTGTACGCCATACCCAGCAACACATACCGAGTCAAAAGACTCAATGGAGTTATCGCTTCGTTGGGCACAACGCTCAAAAGATGCCCACGGTGATAGCCCAAATGCATTATTTGGCATAATACAAGGCGGCATGTATGAAGACTTACGTGAAGTTTCTGTTGCTGGCCTAGAATCTATAGGCTTTGATGGTTATGCGATTGGCGGTTTATCAGTAGGTGAGCCTAAAGAAGATATGATCCGTATTTTAGATCATACCGCGCCCTTGATACCTAAAAATAAGCCCCGATATCTGATGGGAGTAGGTAAGCCAGAAGACTTAGTTGAAGGCGTACGTCGTGGTATTGATATGTTTGACTGTGTAATGCCAACACGTAATGCTCGCAATGGTCATTTGTTTGTTAATACCGGTGTTATTAAGATCCGCAATGCTGCTCATAAAACAGATACTGCGCCACTTGATGATACCTGTGACTGTTACACCTGTAAGAACTACTCTCGTGCTTATTTACATCATTTAGATAAGTGTAAAGAAATCTTGGGTTCGCAGTTAAATACCCTGCATAACCTACATTTTTACCAAAAAGTGATGCAAGGTTTGCGTGCAGCCATCGAGCAAGGTAAATTAGACGCCTTTGTTGAAGAGTTTTATGCTTTACGTGGTTTACCTGTACCGCCATTAGCCGAAGGCAGTAAACAAGTTTAATATTTAAACATTATTTAAAAGCTAATTTAACTAGCTAGTGTTTTAAAAAATTGAAAAAATCCTGTGGTTTGATATTTTGCAGCGAATACGTTCAATTGAAAGGAAAATGCACGGAGTTGACGTTAGTCAATGAGTACCTTTGACATATCAATTGGGCGAAAGCGCAATAAAATAGAAAGTCACTAACTAATATAATAAGAAGTAAGGAAGTAAGTTTATGAGTTTATTTATCAGTACAGCCCATGCCGCAGACGGAGCACCAGCCGGTGGCGGAATGGAAATGATCATTATGCTAGCCGTTTTTGGTTTGGTATTCTTTTTCATGATCTACCGCCCACAAGCTAAACGTGTAAAAGAGCATAAAGGTTTAATGTCTTCATTAGCGAAAGGCGATGAAGTGCTAACACAAGGCGGTATTGTTGGCAAAATCGTTAAAGTATCTGATGAAAAAGACTTTGTTGTTGTTAGCATTAGTGAAGGTACTGAAGTAACAGTACAAAAAGGCGCAATCAACGCTGTACTTCCAAAAGGCACAATGAAATCTCTGTAGCACCTATCTCATTGCCATTTAACACACTAGTGGCATCGGGAATACTTATTGACATGCGTCAACTCCGTGTTCCCTTTTTACTAGTGTATTAACTGCCAGCGAGCTAAAGCGTACATAATTATTGTGTAAGCTAAAGCTATAAAAGTTGATTTAAGTAAGTAAGGTGGGCAGCTTGTGTTATCAAAAGCTTTGTTCACACGAAAGAGTAATAAATAAAAAGGACACATTGTGTTAAACAAATACCCTTTATGGAAAACACTAATGGTGGCATTTATTGTCGCCTTAGGTGCGCTCTATGCCACACCAAACTTATATGGTGAATCACCTGCAGTGCAAGTCTCAGGATTACGTGGCGTTGAAGCTGATGCCGCAACTCTTGATAATATCAGAGCACATTTAGAAGCAAGTAACCTGACCTTTGAAAGTATTGCATTAGAAAATGGCCAAGTATTAACGCGCTTTAAAAATACCGAAGACCAGCTTAAAGCCCGTGATGTATTGGACGATAGCTTAGGTAGAAAATTCTCAGTAGCACTTAACTTAACGCCAAATACACCGGATTGGTTAGCGGCTATTGGCGGTATGCCAATGAAGTTAGGTTTAGATTTAAGTGGTGGTGTTAGCTTCTTGATGGAAGTGAACATGAAAGAAGCCATTAATAAAGCTAAAACCAGCATGGTCAGTGATTTTCGTGGTGATTTACGTAATGAAAAAATTCGCTACCGCAGTGTAAAAGAAAGCAATAATGGTATTGTGGTTATTTTCCGGAAAGTTGCCGATCTAGACGCGGCAGAATCACTACTGGAAAAACGTTACCGTGATTTAGTGATTAAAACGGATGACGATAAGTTAACGCTTACCGCGAAAATGACAGAGCAAAAGCTGAAAGAAATTCGTGATTACGCCTTGGCACAAAACATTACTATTATTCGTAATCGTGTTAATGAGCTAGGTGTGGCTGAGCCATTAGTACAGCGCCAAGGTAAAAAACACATTGTTATCGAATTACCGGGTGTACAAGATACCGCCAAAGCAAAAGAAATACTTAATGCAACGGCAACTATTGAATTTCGATTAGTCGACACCGAAGGTGATTTAGCTAATGCGATAAACGGTCGCATACCGGCAAATTCTATTTTATTGAGAGATAAAGATGGTCGACCGAGCTTATTGAAAAAACGCGTGATGTTAACCGGTGATCATATAACTGATGCAAAATCAGGTTTTGATGAATACTCACGTCCACAAGTTAATATTTCACTGGATAGTGCTGGTGGTTCAAAAATGTCCAATGGCACCAAAAGTAATATTGGTAAACCAATGGCAACGGTATTTATTGAATATAAACCTACCGGTAAACGTGACGCCGAAGGTAATATTATTTTTGAAAAAGTCCAAGAGATCATCTCTATTGCGACAATTCAATCACGTTTAGGTAAAAGCTTCCGTATTACCGGTTCAGGTAGTCCAGCTGAAGCACATAACTTAGCGTTATTATTACGTGCTGGTGCCTTAATTGCGCCAATTACTATCGTTGAAGAGCGTACTGTAGGTCCGACATTAGGTGCTGAAAACGTACGACTAGGCTTTGAAGCCATTATGTTGGGTTTTGCTTTAGTCTTTATCTTTATGATTATTTACTACCGTGCTTTTGGTGTTGTTGCTAATTTGGCACTGGCGGCAAACTTAGTATTAATTGTTGGCATAATGTCATTGATGCCAGGTGCGACTTTAACCTTACCTGGTATGGCGGGTATAGTATTAACTGTTGGTATGGCCGTTGATGCCAATGTACTGATATTTGAGCGGATTCGAGAAGAAATACGCGAAGGCAAGACAATTCAGCAAGCTATTCATCAAGGTTATGATGCCGCGTTTTCTACTATCATCGATGCCAACATTACCACTTTAATCGCCGCAGTGATTTTATATGCGATTGGCACAGGACCTGTTAAAGGTTTCGCAATCACCTTGTCTATCGGTATTATCACTTCAATGTTTACTTCTGTTATTGGTACTCGCGCAGTCGTTAATGCTATTTGGGGCGGTAAACGCCTTGATAAATTACCTATATAAAGACAGGAACGATAAATTATGCAAATTTTACACTTAAAAGAAACTGTCAAATTTATGAGCTATCGCAAGATAGCCATGGTATTTAGTGCAATATTGATGATTGCTTCAATTGTCTCACTAGCAACCAATAAACTAAACTTTGGTTTAGATTTTACTGGCGGCACCTTGATTGAGGTCGGTTTTGAACAACCCGCTGATTTAAAGATAATACGCCAAGTAATGACTGATAATGGTTTTTCCGATGCCAAAGTACAATTTTATGGCAGCAGCCGTGATGTGGTAATTCGCCTTGGTTTACGTGAAGACGTAAAAGCTGAAATGCTTGGCAATGAAATCTTGGCTCTTTTAGAGTCTGGCTCAGGGCAAAAAGTTGATATGCGTCGAATCGAGTATGTTGGAGCCAGCGTTGGTGACGAGTTAGCTGAGCAGGGCGGTTTAGCCATGTTAACGGCGCTTATCTGTATACTTATGTATGTAGCCTTTCGTTTTGAATGG
Organism: Colwellia sp.; assembly: GCA_022969215.1. GTDB lineage: Bacteria > Pseudomonadota > Gammaproteobacteria > Enterobacterales > Alteromonadaceae > Colwellia. Next base: position 43,819 of record JALJPA010000010.1, read on the forward strand.
CGCTTTGCCGTTGGCTCAGTGGTGGCGTTATTTCACGATGTGTTATTAACCCTGGGTTTATTCTCTATTTTAAAATTAGAGTTCGACCTTACGGTACTGGCGGCTATATTAGCGGTTATTGGTTACTCTCTGAACGATACCATTGTTGTTTCGGATCGTATTCGTGAAAACTTTAGGAAAATACGAAATACAGATGCTGAAGAAGTGATTAATATCTCTTTAACTCAAACATTGAGTCGTACCTTTATTACCTCAATAACGACCTTATTAGTATTGGCGGCTTTATTCTTTAGAGGTGGCGAGCTAATTCACGGTTTTGCTACGGCATTATTATTCGGTGTTTTTGTTGGTACCTACTCATCCATTTATGTTGCTTCGTTAGTGGCATTGGGCTTAGGTATTTCAAGAGAAGACTTGATACCAGAAGTGATTGAAAAAGAAGGTGCCGATCAAGAAGCGATGATGCCTTAATGCTTACCTAGTAAGTATTAGTGCTTTAAGCATTATTGTTAAATGATTATAAAAATCCGAGTAACGAAAGTTGCTCGGTTTTTTTATTTTTAGCCTATTTATTTTTTGCACTACACTTACAGATATTATTTTATCCCAGTTCGACCTGAAGCTACAGGATTCAGCTAAAGCGGGTATATACCCAAGCTACTTCAAGGTGCTCGTTTCAGGACGGAAGAGCGATTCATAATCAAGGCGCATATTTCATTAATGGTCATTCCCTTAATTACATACGCAACGATGAATATGATTTGCTCATACGTCCCCTAGGGCTGGTTTAGTAACGTTTTATCCATCGTTATTGATTTCGATAAGGGAATAACCATTCTCTTCAATCAATGCCTTGCCTAAAGACGTTTCTAATTCCAGCTGAATCCTGCATCTTGAGGTTGTTTG
>JALJPA010000100.1 GCA_022969215.1 Colwellia sp.
CCAATTTACTACAAAATATATATCAACTTACCCAAGCGCCAAGTTTTGAACCCGAAACGAGCACGCGGCGTTTTTCAATTAGTATGCTAGAAAGTGCCTATGCGGCTTTGCTTCCTAGTTACATTGGTTCAGTCTTACAACAGGCGCCGAATATACGTGTGGATACGTTAAGCTGGTCCAAAAATTCCATACAAGAATTACAACAGGGTAACATCGATTTTGGTATTACCGCGCTAGATCTCTCTGATAAAGAGACTTTAATCCTTGATAAGTTAGCCGATGATATTGAGCACTCACAACAGCTGATTGACCGACAAGTTTGCTTAGTAAATGAGAAACATCAGGTTTTATAAGAAGTTGAAAAAAACGCGTTGAATATGGAAAGCTATTTAACCCATAATCACCTACAAGTTCGCTGTGAGGGTAAGGAGTGGTGGAAGTTAGACTATTTTTTAGCATCACAAAACAAACATCGGAATATCATTTGTACATTGCCGGATTTTTATGGCGCGGTAAGTGTTTGCGCACACAGTGAGCTTATTTTTACCGTACCCTCAAGCTTTGTTAGTCATGCTCAAAAGCTCTATCCTTTAAAAGAAGTGCCTTTACCATTTAGTTTTTCTCAGATGGCCTATGTTTTATTGTGGCATCAGAGGAATAATGAGGAGCCTGGCCATAAATGGCTACGAGATATGATATGCAACAGTATTAACAAAAAAAATTAGGCTTCTAAGTCACTCTGACTCCTTGTTAAATTCCAATTACGATATGACATTTGATCCAGTAAATAAGCAAATTATTTTTTATGGCACCTCATATAAAATGTTGGCTGTTGATGTAACCACTGGATCTAGCAGAGATAAGATTTTGTGATGGATTATTAACAGTCAAAAAAGGCAGCCACTCTAGGCTGCTTTTTAATTTTATTTAAACTATATAAAAATAAATTGAAAATACTTGCCTCCTTTTCAGCTTTGCTTCGTCTTATCTAGTGAAATTAATCAAAAATATATAACGAGGCAAATCATGGAAAAATTATTAAGCGAGCAGAACCAAAAAAATGTCAATACAACAGCAGAAAACTGTAATTGTGGCTGTAGTTGTCAATGTAGCAATGGACAAAGTATTAATTGCAAATGTGGTACCTGTGAGCAGTGTAATTGCACAACAAGCTGTTGTTAAGTCATACTAGAACTTGGTGGGTATATTTATGCTCACCAAGCTTTTACTAACCCTTAATTATTTGAGAAATATTATGTTTGATAAGATCTGGCAAGATTTTCACCAGCAATTGTTAGCCTTTATTATTGGTAAAGTTGGCGATAAAGCACTGGCTGAAGATATTTTGCAAGAAGTGTTCATCAAGGTGCATAAAAATATTGATGCTGTAAATGAAATCAAACAACTGAATGCATGGCTTTATCAAATTTGTCGTCACGCAATTATCGATCATTACCGCAGTAAAAAAAATGATACTGGGCAAAATGATGATGAAATAGCCAAGCTAGTCGCGGTAGAGGAAAGTAGTGCTGATCAAGTTCAGCTTAATACTTGTATTGGCATTTTAATTGCCGACTTACCTGAGCAATACCGAAATATACTCTTGGCAAGTGAGCTAGAGCAAGAAAAGCAGCAAAGCATCGCAGAAAAGCAGCAACTTAGTTTAACTGCGGTAAAGTCACGTATTAAACGAGGTCGGCAGCAGCTCAAACAAAAGCTACAAGCTTGTTGTGACTTTGAATTCAAAGAAAATGGCCCAGAGGCTATTTGTAAAAGTCAGTGTGGTTGCTCAACTTAGCAAGGTAATTGCGTTAATATAAATCAATTTAACTCTGGGGGGCTATTATCGACGGGAAAACTTTAAAGGGCTGTGGTAGGTCACTTTATTAATGTTAACTCCGTAAGGCTAGCTAAAGTTAGTTATAGCTCATTGAAGTAAAAGACAATACTACCGCCAGAAAGGGCGCTACCTTTATGGATATTAATACCTATGCCAACATTATCTGCTAATTTAGTGAATTTACGGGTGTCGAGTAATATCCCTACACCGAACTCATAGAAGTGTTCCGTACCTAAGCTATTCACCATATCACCACCAATATCAGAGCGTTGAAATTTCACATATAAAGACTCGGCATGAAATCTAGATTGGTTAAGGTTATAGTGCAATTTTAAGGCATTATTTAACCGCCAACCACCAGGTCTAGCGCCTTGACTTGATTCAGAACCATTAAAGGCAGAATATATCTCATCTTTATTGTCATCAGTTAGTGTCGACTGGGATAGTAAATCACTTTTAGTTTCTTGCTTAAGGTAGGAGATTGATGTGGTTATTTCATCTTTATAAAAGAATTTAGCCTGCTTTCTGTCGGCTTGATTTCCGACAGTAGCCAAGTATATGGGATAGTGTAAACGGTAACTCATTTCTCAACTTGATAGAGTCGCTATCAGAAAAACTCTGTTCGTGAGGTTTTCACAATTTGTCAGGGTCAAAATTACCAAACCCTAAACTAATGGTTTCACTATCGGTTAAAATGACACTTGTAGAAAAAATCTCTTCAGATACTTTCTTCACATTTGCTATCGCATGACGAGGGACGGTTAGCGCAATGATAATCAATATATAAGAACAAGGATTGATTATATTGAAGAATGTCAAAGATTAATCCCTATCTTTAGCTGGTAAATAATTTTTATCTTAACACGGGGAAACTCACTGAACGCACAATTTAAAAGCAGGGGTGAAATAAATTGATTAAGCGAATTTACCTTATGCCTTCTTGTTGCTAAGTTAATTTATTCAGCAAAAGTCGAAACGTAATGATACTAAACAGGCATATTTAATCTTATAGAAATGCTTTACAATCCTAAAGCTTTACTTACAGCCACTCGATGTTTCAGCTGCTAAGTTTGACTAAGCGAACTTTTCTGAATTACCAATAACCTAGTGCAAACTAGGAAGTCCATTCAACCATTTTTTCCCTCGGTGGAAAATCACAGGCAATAAAGAAATAACTATGCAAAATAATTTTATTACCCCTATTAAGAAACGTTCATTTTTAAGCGCTTTTCTTCGCTCCACACCACGATATGCGGTAATAAAATTGACCTGTTGCTGTTTAGCTTTTATCGCGACCCATAGTATTGCCAATACAGTTGAAAACACCGTTATTAGCGCCACTGAGCAAGTTAAAAAAGTAGAGGTGCCGCGTTTATGGCAATTGGTTGATTATCACGATGTAAACCATCCGGTCATCGGAAGAAAGGGCATGGTAGTTAGTCAAAAGCGTATTGCCAGTGAAGTGGGGGCGGATATTCTACGCCAAGGTGGTAATGCCGTTGATGCTGCGGTAGCGGTTGGTTTTGCTTTAACTGTGGTCTTGCCAAGAGCCGGTAATTTAGCCGGTGGTGGCTTTATGTTAGTGCATTTAGCTGAGCAAGATAAAACCATTGCCATTGATTATCGAGAAACAGCTCCTGCATCAGCATACAGAGATGTTTTTCTAGATGAAAATGGCAATCCAGTAGTAAATAAATCACTAAAAACATTATCAGCATCAGGCGTACCTGGTACAGTCGCAGGCTTGCATTATGCTCTTGAAAACTATGGTTCAATGTCTTGGTCTGAAGTAATAAAGCCGGCAGAAAAATTAGCTCGAAATGGCGTGGTCGTTGATGATGATATGGCGCGTTTTTTTTACAAAGACCAAATGTTTCTTTCACGTACTGCAGAAACATGCCGAGTATTTTTAAAAGAAAACTGCCTACCTTATCAAGCGGGTGACCTTTTTATCCAAGAAGATCTTGCCAATAGCTTAGCCTACTTGCGAGAGCAAGGTAAAGCCGGCTTTTACCAAGGTGACATAGCCAAAAAAATTGTCGCGATAATGGAGCAGGGTAATGGTCTTATTACCGCTAAAGACTTAGCGGATTATACCGTGAAAGAAGATGCACCTATTCGTGGCACCTTTAATGGCTATGAAATTTTAACCATGCCACCGCCAAGCTCTGGTGGTGTTCATCTGATTCAAATGTTAAATATGCTGGAAGCACTTAACTTAGACAATATTCAGCAAGGCTCTGCAGCAATGATCCATCTGCAAACTGAAATTTTTAAGCGCGCTTTTGCCGACAGGAGCACCTTTTTAGGCGATCCAGATTTTGTGCAAGTGCCAAGTAAGGGCTTAACCAGTAAAACATACGCCAAAAACTTAAGTGAAAATATTAAGCGTAATAAAATCACCCCTTCAACTGACATTAAAGCAGGGCAGCCAAATAAATATGAAAGCCCTGATACCACGCATTTTTCTGTCATGGATGCTGCGGGTAATGTGGTCAGTAATACTTATACCTTAAATCACAATTACGGTAGTGGTATTACTATTCCTGGTACCGGAATTTTACTCAATAACACCATGGATGATTTTTCACTAAAACCGGGTAGTCCAAATAGTTATGGTTTAATTGGTGGTAAAGCTAATGCTATTGCGGCAAATAAACGCCCGTTAAGTTCGATGACACCAACCATAGTGTTAAAAGATGGTAAACCTTATATTGCTACAGGTACTCCTGGCGGCAGTAAAATTATCACCGCGGTATTTCAACAATTGGTTAATGTTTTATATTTCGAAATGAATATTGCTGAGGCGACCAACGCACCAAGGGTTCATCATCAATGGCAACCCGATATTTTATATGTGGAAAGAAATACTCCGGCAGATACCGTCGATAACTTAAAAGCGCAGGGTTATACTGTCGAAGTCTCTAGTTCATTGGGTAGCTTGCAAAGTATCATGAGACACAATGGCGTATTTCTCGGTGCTGCGGATCCACGCAGACCCGGTGCAGCGGCTATTGCCGTGGACATCATAAATGAGCGAGTAAAAAAGCAATGAATTTTCGCCTTAATTGGAGCCTAACAATTGTCAAAATTGACCCCAAAGCTTCATAGCTTCAGTGAATTAGCTGACATTAATGAGCTAATCATACCTTTAAAAGCACTAGCCGACTCAAGAAGAACAGGTGCAGCGGCTATTGCCGTAGATATCATAAATGAGCGAGTAAAAAAGCAATGAACCTTCGCCTTAATTGGAGCCTAGCAATTGTCTAAATTGACCCAAAAACTTCATAGCTTCAGTGAATTAGCTGACATTAATGAGCTCATTATTCCTTTAAAAGCACTCGCTGATAGAGAGCGTGCTGCCATTTATGGTTTGACGGGCATGGTTTATACCCCTCATATCGATGACTTTATGCAAGCTAGTATAAAGAAAGCGGCAATATTGGCTTGTTTAAAAAAACAAGGGCTAATGGCATTAACCGAGGTAGAGTTAATTACTGCCGTATTAGATGGTTTATATAAACGAGCAAGAAACAATATGGTTGTTGAGTATGAAGGAAAGTCTTATCAACGCCGATTCTCGCCGCTAAAGTTAAGCAAGTCAGGTAAAATAGTTCGAACATGGGCAAGATATTGGTTGTTACAATTACCTAATGAAAGGGCTGACCCCAACTGGGAATCTCAGGTTAGAGAGCTTTGGCCATCATATTTTTTAATTGGCCGCGTTGAATTGTAGGCAGCTTTTCTTACCGCTACTTATAAAAATCAAGCCTTAAAACAAAAAAGCACCGGTTATTATACCGGTGTTTTTTATTGAATTAAAAAGCTATTAGCGGATTAAAATTGCTTATTCAAGCGACGAGAGGCTCAGCCAATCATACCTAATGCAAAGATAGCAATTGTTGAAGGTTCTGGGATTTTAGTACCAAAAAACTCAATTTCACCTAATGGACGCATAGAGCCACTTACCACCGAAGTCGACTGGTAACTGAAGGTACTATAAGTAGCTCTTATAGCCATATAACGGCTTAAAACTCAGTTAATTCGCTCTTATAGCGTAATTAAGTCAACCAGATTTTGGCCCATTAGAGTATATTGAACATCTAGATGAGTTATCTTTAGAACCAGAATTGAACAAAAATCTACAATAAGTTCTTATTTTTGATTTACCTAAAAAAGCCAATCTTTCATGATTGGCTTTTTGTTTTTAAAGTGAGGATTTAATAAACGAAAGAAGTAGGTTATTCTAACTAGAGAGCAGAAACAGTGGTAAATTAATCAATGGTTTACCTTTACGCTGTTTGATATTAAATGAGCAATGACAAATAATCTCAGCGGCACTAAATGGCTTTGATTATTGATGAGTAAAATTACATGATCCTGAGCAGAAAATTAGTAAATATTTTTATTTTTTTTATCGCCTTAATTGTTTTTCAGCACAGCAGCAGGGCTGCCGAATTTGTCGGCTCTAAGCAATGTCAAAGCTGCCATCAGCAAGAGTTTAAAGCTTGGCAAGGCTCCCATCACGATATGGCGATGAAACATGCCGATGACAAATCAGTGTTGGGAGATTTCAATGGTTTTTCATTCAAAAACGCTGGGGAAATCAATAAATTCTTCAAAAAAGACCAACAGTTTTGGGTCAATATTGCTGGCCCCGACGGTAAGTTTCATGACTATCGAATAAAATATACCTTTGGTTTTGAGCCGCTCCAGCAATATATGGTTGAATTTGATGATGGCCGTATCCAGTTAATTCCCTTTGCTTGGGATTCCCGAACTCAACAAGACGGCGGCCAACGCTGGTTTAATCTATATCCTGAATTTACTAAAAACCATCAAGATTTCTTCTGGACCAATACCGGACAAAACTGGAATTACATGTGCGCAGATTGCCACTCCACTAATGTACAAAAGAATTTCGACGTAAAAACCAATAGCTATAAAACCACGTACAGCGAAATTAATGTTGGTTGTGAAGCTTGCCATGGTCCGGCGAGCAAGCATATTGATTGGACAAAGGATAAAAAAGTAAAAGACTTTGGCTTTAGCCGTGATTTATCTAAGCAAGTGAAAAAATGGGTCGTTAAAGACGGCTTTGATACCCTCAAGCCTGAAAGTATTCATGCTACTCAGCAAACTTTAGTGTGTGCGCAATGTCATAGTCGCCGCACCCAAATAAGTGGTAACAGTCATATTAAGGGTAATGAATTTGGCGAACGTTATTTATTAGCCTTAATTACCAATGATAACTATTATCCGGACGGACAGATTTATGATGAAGATTTTGTTTATGGTTCGTTTTTACAGTCGAAAATGCAAGAGAATGGCGTAGTTTGTAGTAATTGTCATGATCCACATACCGCTCAGTTAACTATGCCCGAAGAAGTGGTTTGTTTGCAGTGTCATCAACCACAAGTTTACGCGCAAAAAAGTCATCATCAACATCAAGAAAACTCAACCGGTGCTCAGTGTGTTAATTGTCATATGCCGGAGACCACTTACATGGAGGTAGACGATAGACGGGACCATGGTTGGCATAAACCTAACCCGGGCATGGCGCAACAATTTGGTACACCTGATATCTGCTTGTCTTGCCATAAAGATAAAAACAGTCAATGGAGTGGTGAGTTTGTTAAGCAATGGTTTAACAAAAATGCTATTACCGACGAAGAACCTTTTGCGCCTATTTTTGCCATTGCCGATGGCGGTTATCAAAATATGGCATCACAGCTTTCTAAAATTGCTCAATCTCAGCAATATGCCGATATTATTCGCGCTTCCGCTTTGGTGAGAATGGCCAATATACCAGATACCAACACTTTAATAGCCATAGCCCGTAATGTTAAGCACCCTGATAGTAATGTCCGTCGTGGTGCTATTGATGGTGCCGTTAATATTAACCCGGGCGAGAAGTGGCGTATATTATCGCCGTTATTAACCGATAAAGTACTCTCGGTAAGAAGTGAAGCGGCAATGGCGTTAGTTCCTTTATGGTCGATGTTAACTGCAGAACAGCAACGGGCACTTAAAGCACCGCTTGCTGATTATATGGCGATTCAAGATTTTAATGCCGATAGAGGTTATGCCCATACTAATAAAGCCATTGTTTTTGGCTACCAAAACAAAATTTCCCTAGCGAACAAAGCCTATCAACGGAGTATGCGCATTGAGCCTTACTTTGCCCCCGCCTATGTCAATATGGCAGAGCTTTACCGACAGCAGGGACAAAACCTCGAGGCGATAAATACCTTATTGCTTGGTAGTAAAGCTAACCCGTCAGATAGCAATATTCCTTACAGTTTAGGTTTGGCTTATATTCGCAGCAAAAAAATTCAATTAGCACAGCAGTCTTTGCTGACCGCGGCTACTTTGGCGGCAAGCAACGCTAATTATTACTATGTGTATGCCTTATCGCTGCGTGGTGATAAAGACAAAGCGGCAGAGCAAGCAATGGCCAAAGCTTATAAAATAAGTCGTAGTCCACAACACTTGTATGCTTTGTGTGAAATGCAGATAAATAATCGTTCATTTCAAGCTAAAGCTTGTCTACAGGCCTTGGCAAAAATAGCACCGGCTAGCGCAGTAAACACCTTAAAAAATCGGCTTGAAGAGCTGCAGTAGTCGCTAAGTAAACTTGTGGAGGTGCTGGTATGACGGGCTTATCAGTATGTTGGCTTAATCTAATTTATGTTGCACTGTTTAAGCATATGAGGGTTTTATTGCTAAGACTTACGGTAAACACTCTAAAAATATAGCGACTAAGTTTGGGGCGAAGTGTTGACCCGCATCGGCTTTAATTAAATCGACCGTACCCTGTACCGTCCAGGATCTTTTATAAATAGCTGAATTAACACCACGCTTACAAATGTATTCTCTAGTCAGATTTTTCTTTAAACGGTATTTTATACAATGACATAGTTCATTATTGCTAAATGATGGCCTGCTACTATAGTTACTAAGAATAAAGAGAGTACACCAGTAAAAATAACAACTTAGCGACTAGGGCCCAAGGAAGGCAAAATGTGTGACATAACATTCTCAGTTAACGGTAATAGAGATTTAATAATGACCATTATGCCCGAGTTTGGGGTAGCAACACACTTAACAGCCTTGCACACTGCTTTCGAAGTTTCCAAATTTTCCAAGTATGCCCTTATCGAAGACGCCATTGAGCAATTGTTTGCCGAGATGGACAACAACACCCTAGACCATAAACTCAGATTTAAAAAAATAATTGCCAGTGCTCTAGACGCAAAACTCAGTGTATTAATCGGTCCTGAAAACCTGTCTGCGACACTCAAATTAACAGCGGATCAAGGCGGTAGACCAATATGTTATAGCGACGTGATTCAATGTTTAAAAAGTAGTGGCATTGTTAAAGGTGTTAGTAAAGAAAAAGTGCAGAAACTAATTAATAAAGGCTTGGCCACGTCAGCAGGTGATGCAACGTCAATGGAGATCGCCCTAGGGGGAATTTGTACACCAGGTCTTGATGGCTTTATAGAGTACTTAGTTGAAGATCCTATCAATAAGGTTTTATGTCCAAAAGAAGGTAGCAATGGCAAAGTAGATATGCGAGATCTAGGCGGAGTTATTTATGTCGCCAAAGGCACCAAATTGGCTAAGTTAATACCGCCAACAGCAGGGATAGATGGCTTTACCGTTACAGGAAAGATCATAAAAGCAAAGGCGGGCAAGGAAGGATTTATCGAAGAAGCGGAAGGCTCACATTTCATTGATAAAGAGAAAACTATCTTGGTAGCAAATAAGAGTGGTATGCCTAAATATCTGGACAAAAGTGTTGCTGTTAACAATTTACTAGAAATTGAAAATATTGATGTCAGTACTGGTAATATTCGCTTTGATGGCTCTATTTTTGTAAAGGGGGATGTTTGTGAGAAGATGCAGCTCTATGCCACGGGAGATATAATCATCGGCGGCTGTGTTGAATCTGCTTTGGTTAAATCTAAGGGTGATATATGTATCAATCAAGGGATTATTGGCCATCAAATTTTCGGTGGTAATGGTGAGCCCGAAAACAGTACCACTATTCATGCTAGAGGCAGTATAAATGCACAATTTGTCCAATATGCCGACTTGGTATCACAGGGTAGTATTTCTATTGTCCAGTACCTCTCCCATTGCCAGGTAATTGTTGAGGGCAAGCTTTGGGTTGGCAACAGAAGTAAAACTATCGCGGACGGAAAATTATTTGGTTGTTATATTCAATCAGGCGGATCTATTATTGTCGGGGTTTTAGGCTCTCCTTGTGGGGTTACCACCAGTATTGATTTAAATTATTGGAGTGAGCAGTTAACTGACTTAAGTAAGAGAACCCAAGAAAAAGTTACCTGCCTACTTGCAAGAAGCAGCAAAATCAGTGCATTAATTAAAAAACTTAACAGTAACAACAGTAAAGATGAGCAGTTATTACTACGATTAGATAATTCATTGAAGCAACATTTCGCGTTATTATTGCAACTCAATACCAATATGCTGCACAAAGAAAATCAAGCGACTATTCATTTAGATGAATTAAGCATATTGGCATATCAAGGGATTCTCACTGGTGTTGATATTACGATTTCGGATAGTAGCTATTGCCTGAAGCGCGACCATGATGCCACTAGCGTTTATTGGCGCAACAAAAAAATATCCCTTGAGCCAATAGTTACTCATGCGGTCGAGCTAGAAGAGCGGCACTAACAATCAAGCCGAAATGCTTCAATAGAGTATCGCGATAAAAAGGCAAACTCACCTTCAGTCACTCTAATTACCTTCCAACACTTGGTTGCACTTGTTCGCTAATTTATTAAGCGCGAAATAAAATGTCGTTAATCAGGTCTTATTGGCACTTATTATTAGAATCAGTTCAGGACCCCTTATGAAGCCGCTATACATGACCACAGTGTTACTCTTACTTGGTATTTCTACCGCGCTATTAGGTTTCAGCATAATGCTGTTAGGTCCGCATAAACATATAGCCTTAACCACTGATTTTTATCTTATTAGCGATTTATTACCAGCCAAGGCTTTTAACTTATTAGCTGCATTCTCTTTTATTGCCAGTGCATCTTTGGCTTTTTTATCGATAAAGCAGAGTCACTTACGGCCTATTTTAGGATACTTACTGATTGCGACAAGCCTAGTGCCTTTAGGCTCGTTACTGAGTGATTCTATGTGGATAAGTTCCATGGGCGGCTTTCCTGTTATCGGCTCTGGCCAAGGGGTTATTAAGTATTTCGCTTTATTATCCATAGGAATACTGTTAATCAAGCGCACGCTTTCTCCCTTGCTTTCAGCCTGGATTAGCATTATTCCAGTACTGCTCGTTTTGTTGTGGATTGGCGGTATGAAGTTCACCTTATTCGAAGCGCAAGGTATAGAATCTTTGGTTAAAAGCTCGCCATTTATGGGTTGGCTGTATAATTTTTTCACAATACAAACAACGTCAAATATTATCGGCGTGTATGATTTAATTGCCGTGGTATTACTAATTTTAGCGATTTATCAGGCAAAACTTATTTATCCGGCAGTGTTAATGTCGGCTATGGTTTTCGTCGTAACTCAAAGCTTTTTAGTGACTTTTTCGGGGGCATTATCAAGTGAAACATTACTCTCAACTACTGGGCATTTTCTTATTAAAGATCTGTGGTTTTTGGTATGCTTGTGCTTTTATTATTCAGCTTTAAAGCCATTAGCACCAATTACGGCATTAGACAAAGGAATGACAGATGAAACGTAAACACTACCTAGCTCATATTTACTGCGGAAAAGTAGCACAAAGCTACGGTATGGAAACAGCGATAGATAAACATCCGGTGAGCACTAGCTTATATCTATCGGTTGAAGGATTAGCCGGTGATGAATGCGCCGATAAAAGTCATCATGGCGGCCTTGAGCGAGCGTTACATCAATATCCGCTCGAGCATTATGCTTATTGGCAGGAAAAATATGCTGACAATGCGGCTACAAAGGCCAATTGGCAAGCCGTGGGTATGGGCGAAAACCTTAGTTCAGTTGGCATGACCGAAAACACAGTCTGTTTGGGTGACCGTTACCAGTGGGGCGAAGCCATAATAGAAGTTAGTCAGCCGCGCTCTCCGTGCTTTAAACTCAATGAACGTTGGGATATCGAAGGTTTATCGGTTGAGATGCAGGAGGTTAGCCGTTGTGGCTGGTTATATCGCGTTATTCAGCCCGGTATGGTGAGTGTCGACGAACCATTAGAGTTAATTGCCCGAGTTGCTAATGCCATGACCATACACGAAGTATGTCAGGCTTTTTTTGGTGAGCCACTTAATGAAAAAGGTTTATTACAATTAAGGCAGCAAAGCACGCTATCTGACAGTTTGATGGATAAAGTGCTGCAACGCTTAGCGACCAACAAGGTAGAGAACTGGAGCTTTAGGTTGTTAGGGCATAGCTAAATTAAAACATCAGCCGGGCTATTCATAGACAATAAGGCTGGTTACCTTCAATAATAACAAGAGTAGTAAAGGCTATTGCTGGTCTTTGCTTCTTTGATCATTATGCCAACAATTTATTTCCCATTGCCGATGGCTAGCAAAACTTCATTACTAAAAGTTAAGTTATTTAGATTAACTAAACTAGAACATTTAAAGACAAAACCGAACAAGTGATAATCATTCTATTTTTCAATGCATATATAACGGCATGATAATTAACGTGAAATTAAAATTAAATTAGTTGGCATAAAACTTTCAGTGTAATAATTAGTTCTTAAATAACGAGTATTTTAAAGCAGCTTAACTTTGTTGTGTGATACAAAGAAATTTGCTCATAAATATAATAATAATTAATTTACAAAGTAAGGATTTAATTTTGAAAAAAATAATAACCTCTCTATTTATTTTGCTCTCACTTGTACCGTCTGTATCTGCTCAAATCAGTTCAGCTGAGAAACTCAAAATTGACCAGCAAGTTCAACAGTTTATGGCCAAAGAAGATATCCCGGCATTAGCCATAGGTATTATTAAAAACGGAAAAGTTGTCTTTACTTCGGCGCATGGTGTCATTGATCGAAAAAATAACCAAGCAATCAACGCCAAGACCCTGTTTCAAATTGGCTCTCATTCAAAAGCAATAACCAGCATGATTGCTCTAGAGCTTATTAACGAAGGTAAGTTGCACCTTTCTGATAAAGTTATTGAGATTTTGCCTGGGGTTTTTCCTAAAGATTCACTTAATGAGTTTAAATCATTAACGATAGAGCATCTAATGGTGCATCGTTCTGGTTTACCTAACTATCCTAAAAATGTTACCCGAATTGATGGCGATGCATTTTTAGGTGGCTACAGTGAAGAAATGTTATTGGCAGCATTGAGTACAGTCGAATTGAAATTTGCACCTAATGAAAAATGGCGCTATGCAAATTTTAATTATGCAGTGCTTGGTTATGTACTGAGTAAAATAACCAATAAAAGTTACGCGCAATTAGTTAAACATTATGTGGCAGATAAATACCAGTTAGCAGACATTTTGGTAAACTTATCTGATGAGCAAAAAAACACTCAACTGGCAACACCATACAGAAAGGACGATAGACAAGTTGTTACTCAGCCTTGGGACATGGGATTGCTTACACCCCATGGTGGTGTTTATGCAACCATTGAAGATTTCGCTCAACTTATGGAATTGCAAATGGCAGCATACGACAAATATAACAATAGTGGTGTAACGTCACCGCTGATTTCCACTGAAATAATGTCTGAAACCGAATGTTCTGAGCATGGTAGCAAATATCCAGGATTTAGTTATGGTCTTGGTATGTTTGAAGCAACTCCGGAATTCGGTATGTTTTCTGAAACTGTGCTTTTTCATGGCGGCGACCTTGATGGTTTTGGTAGTGAGTATAGGTTTTCTCCCGAGCATGGGGTTGGTGTCGTCATGTTGACATCAAGTGGAGGCAAAAAATTTATCAACTTTGCCATAGATATTATGGAAGAGTTATTGGTGAGTGTAGTCGACAATGAGCAGGAACAGACCGCTGATACTGCAACTGACTAATTCAGCCAACAAAGGCTCAATGCCCTTCTGTGGTAATTGTTAGTATTAAGTCTCTTACCACGGCACTTGCTTCATAGTCGGTTTGTTAATGGTCATTGCAGTGTGAGTTATCTTCATGCACATCAATAATTGGTGAAGTTATCAGTTTTGTGGTTGTATGGTTAAAGAAAATAGTTCTACTCAGTGAAATAACAATACAAAAATCGACATACTCATTGAGGTGTCGGTTTTTTAATAACTACCAACAATTCTGAGTTTTATAACAGGATAAAATCCAGTGTAACCACTGAAATTAGCGGGCTATAGGGGAATAAATAATGAGTAATATCAGTTATTAGCTAGGGTGTATTTATTAAAAATTTCTGTATAACGACCGTCTTGCTTCATTAATGCTATCTGTTTGACAAAGTCATCTCTAGCTTTGCTTGAATGAAACAAACAACCGTTTGGATTTGTGCCGAATAAAGCAAAGCGATCCACTTTTATATCGCCATCAATTTCATTTTCTTTTATTAAACTTAAACGATAAAATTCGAAGATTTGCACGTCTAGTTGAATAATATCCACTCTTTCCAGAAATAGCATTTTTACTTGATTTCTTTGATCGTGAGTTTCTAGATAAAAAGGATTATTAGCAGCCATTAAGTCATAAGTGCTGCCCAGTTGTTTTCGTGCCCCTTGCCATGACAATAAGCTGTACTGGCTCAATTCACTCATGTTACTAAAACTATAGTTTCTTTTTTTAAGAGTAAAAGCATAGTTTTTATAGGCATAAACAATACCTGAAAAGTGACCTTTAAGATCTGATATGTTGATATGCTTTTGATTAATATCGCAAACAGCATCAACTATTTCTGCTTGATATGATTTCACTCGCCGAGCATAGGGGAAGTAAACCTTCTCTATTTCATAGCCTAAAGGCTCCATTGCTTCACTAATCAGTTCTATCAATATACCGTCGTTACTTTCAGCCATGACCCAAGGCGCAATAGTATTACCAAAGGCGACTGTTAATTTTTCAGCTAGGCAGCAGGATGATAAAAATAGCAGCATCAATAGTGGCGGGGCAACTTTAATAAACATGTTAATAATCGGCTGTAAGTTAATAGCTCATAGTTTTATCTTAGTTATAGTTGCCTCTTTTTCAAGTGAGAAAAAGCCACTTATTCACATAATAACGAATAGATAAAATCACTTACCTGCCGTTTATTCAGGATTTCCCAATTATTATTGACGTTGTTTAAATTAGTTAAATTCTAGTTGAGAATGACAATATTAGATGGCTATGAAACAGCTGCCTTGCTTAACAAAAAGAAAATCATTTATTGATAAGACATAATTAAAAAAATATTGTTCATAAAAACTAATTATATAGAGGTGTTTGTTGGGTTAGCATCTGTGACCCAACTTTTTTGTATGCATCTAGATGATCGACAGCCTCAGTACTTTTTTAACGGCCATTACACTTAACGACCTTAGCTTGTTCTTTTTAACCACCTTCACCTCAACCATTGCCGGAGTGTTTGGCCTAGGAGGCGGTTTAATTTTAGCGGTTACACTGCCATGGTTTGTGCCAGTCAATGCGGTAGTACCCATTCACGGTACCACTCAGCTAGCCAGCAATGTTTCGCGCTTAATGATGTCCTATCAACACGTGGTGTGGTCACTGGTTCCTAAATTTGTCATCGGTTCGCTGGCGGGAGTTGCCTTATTTTCATTAGTACTGACTAATCTATCAAGCCAGTATATCCCGGTGATTATAGCGAGCTATTTGTTATTGAGTTTGTGGGTCAAGTCGGTTGATAGATTGCTCAGTAAGATTGAAAGCTTCTATTTGGTGGGCATGTTGCAAACGGGATTAGGCCTGGTGGTTGGCGCGCCGGGTCCTTTAACGGTAACCCTGCTGATGAAGAAACTTAGCCATCGAGAACAAATTATAGCGACAGCATCG
>JALJPA010000101.1:0-8491 GCA_022969215.1 Colwellia sp.
GCAACAGGAAAATTGATATTGTAAGATGAGGATTGAAATTTAACGATACAGAGTCAATGTAAGTTAGTACGTAGATTGATTTTAATTTTAAATAACTTACAGGATAAATTAATGACGTTGAAAATAGATCATGTCACTCTTGCGCTTAGCTCTTTAGAAAACAGCATTCCGTATTATGATAAGTTACTTTCCTTATTGGAATTTAAAAAAACACACAATCATGTTTGGACAGATGGAAAAGGGTTTTTTTTCCAATTTATTGAAGCGAAAGAAGGTACTTCTGCTTATGAGCGCTATGGAGCTGGTATGAACCATATTGGCTTTTCCGCGCCGTCTGCAGAATTTGTTATTAACTTAAGAGACGCTATGGATAGTGCTGGATTTGAAGTTCCAAACATTCAGAATTTTAAAGGTGTCACAGCATTGTTTATGAAAGACCCAGACGGCATTCGCTTTGAAGTAACCTATTATCCACCAGGGGTTTCAGTCGTCGATTAGCAATTTAACGCCTCATTTAAAAGGACACGAAAGTTCCGCTTATCGTGTCTTTACATTTATATGCATACAGGGAGTTTTGCGATTATTAAACTATCAATAATATTTATAGTCTTTGGATTTAGCGGCTGTACTAACTACTACATACCCGGCTGCGGATCGGCAAGCACTGCATGTCTAGCTGCGGCGGTAACAACGAATATTGTTACTAATGACAGAAGCTCCTCTCAAAAGTGCTCGGACATGACGGGAGAGAAAAAAGTTCAATGTGATGCACAGGTCAAAGCCGTAAATAAACACATTGAAGAGGCTAGTAATAAATAAATATAACAAGCTGTTTAATCAAGACAAAATATAGTTGGCTGTGTTTCATTCCTCACGATTATAGCCAACTATTACTTAGCCCCTTGTTAGGGCGTTCTATGCGTAATATCCCATAAACAGCAATGAACAAGGATGAACTATATTTATACTTACCCTATTGTTATTTAAAGGATTAACTCTACGCTCCTTGTTTGGTATTGTTCTTGGTTGTTCATTGTAGCATAATGGTCGTGCTACAAATGAGCTACAAGGGGCGGTAATGTCATGACAATAAAAACCAAAATAACCATAACAAGTATTAAAAATTTAATACCCGAAGATAAGCGATTAAATGATACTGAAATTTCTGGCTTTCATGCTCGAATAACCCCAACAGGTTTGATCACTTATTATTTGTTTTACCGCCTAAATGGCAAACAGGTAAATTACCGATTAGGTATTGATGGTCAAATGTCACCAGCGCAAGCGAGAGACTTAGCAAAGAATAAAATTGCAGAAGTCACTCAAGGTGTCGATGTTCAAGCGGTCAGAAAGCATGACCGAACCAAAACCAAATATTCTAAATTCTCAACACTACAATTCTTCTTAGAAGAAAAATACGCGCCTTGGTTAAAGTCACGTAATCCAAAAACAGCCGAAAAAACCATAAAAGCGTTTGAATCTTCTTTCCCTACGTTAATGGACTATCAATTGTCTGATATTAACGCGTGGGAGATCGAGAAGTGGAGAAATAAGCGATTAACTGACGGAGTTAAGCCTGCAACAACAAATAGGCAAATAAACACCATTAAGGGCTGTTTGAGTCGTGCTGTTGAATGGGGTGCTATTGATAGTCATGATTTGAGTAAGGTAAAAACCTTAACGGTAGATAATTCTAAAGTTCGCTATCTATCCAAAGATGAAGAAGCAAGATTACGAGAAAACCTACAAACCTGTGATACTGATTTTTTGGAAGCCATAGTGATACTTGCTCTAAATACAGGTATGCGCAAGGGAGAGTTGTTATCACTCGAATGGAATCATATTAATTTTGATAACAAGATAGTGACTATAGATTTTCAGAATGCAAAATCAGGTAATACCCGTCATTTGCCGTTAAATACACAAGCCTTTAATACCCTTAAACAATGGCAACAAGAAACGGACGGCATAGGCTTTGTCTTCAAAGATAAAAACAATGCCCAGTTAAAAGACTTTCCTTATGTATGGGGAGCTTTATTAGATGAAGCACAAATCACTAATTTTAGGTTTCATGATTTAAGACATCATTTTGCCAGTAAATTAGTCATGGCAAGTGTCGATTTAAATACCGTTAGAGAGTTGTTAGGTCATAGTGATTTAAAAATGACACTTAGGTATGCCCATTTAGCGCCAGAGCATAAAGCTGCTGCTGTAAACTTGATTGGTTAATGATCACTAAGTGGTAGAAGTGAGCCTTATTTTTTGTGAATCCATGAACATATTTAGGGCAATATAGCCAAAAATCTCTTCTCACTTGTGGGGCTGTTTTAAGCTCTTTGCTACCGTTGGCTTCCATCATTTGATCTTAACTATGAGCCTGATAGACCTTTTATTTCTATAGTAGATTTACCATCAGTTGTTTGAATGGATTCTTTGAACTAAATAAAGGGGTGTATCAACAGTAGAGTTGTATACAGTGTGAATTCACTAATTTTTTTGGTCAGCCCAACATACTTACACCAATCACAAAAGAGAGTTTGATTTTTAAAGGCTTTGTTAGTTATTTGGCTGCTTTAGCGAACTAAAGCCAGTTAGTTACATTAATAATACTGGCCTTCTTCCACAACGTGGAACAACTAATTAATATCGAGTTAATCATCAATTCTAAGGTCGCGTTATGCCACAATATAGTCGCTTTATGATTCCTGCACTACAAAACAGGGATAGATAACTATAAATTTCACACTGAATATCTTAAAATCTTAAAATCTAAAAATACCAAGCTTTGTGTCTACTAGCTGTCACAAATGGTCACAGTGTATTGGTATTTATTTTTGTAGAATAATGCTTACTTTAGGAGATTCTATTATTTCAAAAATTATGACAGATAACGAAAATATTAGTGTAAAAAAGCAGCTTATGTTAGTTGAAGACGACAAAGAGCTTGCTAATCTAATTAAAGATTTTTTAAGCCGATATGAATTTGAAGTAACTGTGATTGATAATGGTATAGAGGCAGCAAAACGCATAGTCTTGGATAAACCTGACATTGTTATTTTAGATGTAATGTTACCTGGACAAAGCGGTATGGAAGTATGCAAACAAGTAAGATCAACTTATGATGGGTTTATTCTGATGCAAACCGCATTAGATGATGATATTGACCAGATGATGGGACTCGAACTTGGTGCTGATGACTATGTTATTAAACAGGTTCAACCGCGCCTTCTTTTGTCTCGCATTCGAGCTTTGTTAAGACGTGCTCCGCAGGGGTCAGAAGTTCAAACTCCAGATAAATATCCCGATTTAGACACTATAGTAGTTGGCTCTCTTGTTATTAATATTGCACGACGAAAAATTGTACTTGACGACAAAGAAATAGAGCTAACTACAGCAGAATTTGAGTTACTCTATTTGTTAGCTCGTAATTCAGGAAAGTTAGTGAGCCGAGATGACATCATGCGACATATTCGAGGATACGATTACGATGGATTAGATCGCTCAATCGATCGCCGTATTTCACGTTTACGCAAGAAGTTACAGGGTGACTCAGTACAACTAGAATTAATTAAAACCATTCGTGGACAAGGTTATCAACTTTGCATGTAAACTACGAACTAATAGGTTATACAAACAATGATTAAAGCATTCTTCAAGCTCTGGCTGCTTGTCTTTGTGCCACTGTTTTTTCTTATATTCCCCAATGAATATAGTCCGTTACAAATGTTTAATGAACATGCTCAAAAAACACGCTACATTAATATCTATAACGGCACATTTCATTTAATAGAAGAGGTACTTGAAAACACTGAAAAAGATGACTGGGATAAAAAAATTGACGATTTATCTACTGAGTTTGGCTATCCGTTAACGTTAAAAGACTTAGCTCAGGAAACCCTGTCAAACAATCAATTTAGAGAACTTCAATCCGGTGAATTTATTTTCATAAACTCCGAACCAGAACTTCTCCTCAAAAAAATAGCAAATACTAACAAAGTCATTTCTTTAGCACTTTATTTAACTAAAGAAGAAGAATTACTGCGAGCGAGTAAAGGTACTATTTATTTGATTAAACAAAAGCTTGCAGCGAAAAACCCTGAGCAGTGGCCAAAAGTTATTGATGAGCTGTCATCATATTTTCATTTTAATTTATCAATAGAAAGATATATCGATGTTGAATTACCCTTAGATAAATATAAACAATTGAAAAACTCAGAATTTGCTTGGCAGATCTCTGATATGGGCAACCTAATGGTGTATACATTATTGCCCGATAATGAATCAGTACTCATTGCTGAAGCCATATCAATTTCGTCTAATAGTATGTTACTCCTTATTATGCTTTTGCTGATGTTCATCCTTGTTATTTCCGTGGGCATGTTTATGTGGGTATACCCTTTATGGAGAGATTTAATTCGACTTGGAGATACCGTTGCTGAATTTGGTGAAGGCGAATTAAAGCTAAGGGCTGATTTATCAAAAGCATCGGTTATCGCTAGATTGGGCAATGGCTTTAATAGTATGGCGCTACGCCTAGAGTCGTTAATAAAAGGTCAACGAGAGTTAACCAATGCCATCGCTCATGACTTAAGAACACCGCTTTATCGTCTTAGATTTGCTTTTGAAATGTTAGACGATGAAATGCTCACTGCACAAGATAAACATAAGTATCGGCAAAGTGTAAGCACCAGTATAGATACCTTAGACCACCTAATTAACCAGACATTACTGCTTTCTCGTTACACAAGGGCAGCGGACACTGTGCATTTTAGCGATTGTAAGTTGGTCAATAAACTCCGCCAAGAAATAGCATTCATCAGCCAAGAACAATCTCATTTACTATTTAAAGTCGATGTAGAACAGTCGCTTGAAGATAAATTAATTCATGTTGATCCTATCGCTCTCATTCGAGCTTTAAACAACCTGATAGCAAATGCTTGTCGATATGCAAGTACAACAATTTCAGTATCGTTTTTATTAAGCAAGGATAAGCAATATTATCAACTCATTGTTGAAGATGACGGCGACGGAATAGATGAAAAACATTGGCAGCTAATATTTCAGCCTTTCGCACAGTTAGGCAACAAACAACGAGACTTAGCCTTAGGACATGGTTTGGGACTTGCCATAGTTAAACAGATTTCCCAATGGCATAATGGCGATATTAAGCTTTCTCACAGTAAGTTAAACGGTGCTAAATTTGAGTTATATTGGCCCGTAAATAGTAGAGGCTAATAATTACATCAAGGCCCTAAAACAAGGCAATGTATCATTTAGTTGTTTAATCGCTTCTAAAAATATTTTAGGTAACGTTCACAACGTTAATCCCTATAACCTTCAAAGTGGTCAAGCAGTTTTGGCCACAAAATTGAATTAAAACCACTAATCAATTGTCACAAACCGTCACAATGCGTCTTACTAACACCATATTGTTTACGCTTAATATTCTTTAAACTCTCTTTATCATTTAAGTAGAAGGTAGAGAGAAAGTTATGAAAATATGTAATAAAAAAAGTGTCTTTAATATAATAACAATATCACTAAGCATTATTGTTTTATCCGCGTGCGGCAGCGATTTTATTAAAGATTTTGATGATGACATTAATGCGGCTGAAAAAAATAGAAGTTCACTGATAAATTTTGTTAATGCAACCGACGAAATGACAAACTTTTATGCAAGTCCTAAGGTCATAATAGAGAGTATTTATGATAGTAATTATCAACTAGCAAGCGTATTAAGTGGCGAAACGAGTGAGTTAATAAACTACCAATGGAATGAAACACTAAGTAAGACCGAAATCGCAATTAGAGATGCAAATAGCCAAAGCCAAAAAGGTAATGTTATCTATGAACTTGAGCATAACAAAGAATATTTTGCTGTTGCCTGGTTAGATGATGATAACTTTTCTCTTAGCATCATCGAAGGTCAAACGTCGCCACAAAATAATGTTTACAATATCCGCTTCTTTTCCGTTATCGACCGTTCTATATTTCTGGGCAATGATACCTCAGCAATAACTACTGTTGAAAAAGGTAACGTTTCTAATAATATAACGGTTGATGATTGTGCCGACATTGAATTAATAAATGATGTTCAATCAAACTTCTGCCAAATTGCAAATATAGGCGAAAGCTATCTTGTGGTTATAGATGACAATAATGAAATCGTTATATCTCAACAGTAGAGATATTAAGAAAGGTGCGGTGGGATTCACTCGTTAGCGTGTTAATTGTCTCTGTAACAACTAAACTGGCTGTTGTTGGTGATGTTTCATTAGGTACTCAACGGTCTGACAGCGTTTGCAATGGACGCAATAATTAACGACTTGCTGAGAAAATAACCCTGTAACCTTCGAATGACTGCTGTGGTGGCATTTTTCCAGTCAGGTTATTCGATTAATTGGTAATATTTATAGTCAAACAATGCGTATTTATATCTGTGGGGAACGTCCGATATCGTATCAAAGTGAACGTTAGGTGGGATGATTTTTACTCATAAATTTAGACCGCTTTGTGGTATCAGGAGACATTTTGTTAAAGTCATTAACAGGGCGTTAGTGTGCTCTCAGGCTTTGAACTTACAATCGACTTCAATTATTAAAAAGGAATTAGAATTATGGAAAAATCAAAAAACAAATATACTGCGGGATGTTTATTACTAATTACGATTGGAACTTTATTAAGCATTCAAAAACCACCATTTTATTTAGGTATAGTTATTTTATGTGCAGCTTTGGCTTTCGGCATAATCGGCTACAAAAAAGGTGAGAAGTAAGCGCACTGCTAACAAGGCATTTAAACGGACAAAAAACAGTTGGCTGTTTTCACTTCGTTCGACATTTTAGCCAACTATTACTTAGCCGCTTATTGTGGCGTCAGTTGCCAATGGAGATCAATTTGAGCAATAGAGTTATTGAGGTTGTTGACTACGATCCTAATTGGAAGATTATTTTTGAAACTGAAAAAATAGCACTAACCAAAGCGATTGGTAGCAATACTGTAAAAATCGATCATATAGGTAGTACTTCCGTAATTGGTTTATCGGCAAAGCCTGTCGTTGATATTCTAATTGAGGTTTCAAACCTTGAAGAACTAGATGCCGCTCATGAAAATATTTATGCACTTGGTTATACAATCAAAGGTGAAAATGGTATTTCAGGTAGGCGCTACTTTCAAAAAGGTGGCAATCAACGTAGCCATCATGTGCATGCATTCCAAAGTAGTGATTTACACTTACATCGACATAGAGCATTTAAAGAGTACTTAATTGCACACCCTACAATAGCTTCAGAATATGGCTTTATTAAAAAAGAGGCAGTTTCTAAAAGCGATAACGATATCAATGCCTATATGGCACTGAAAAATGATTTTATTCAAAAGTATGAAAAATTAGCTCTTGAGTGGTTTTGCAACTAACAATAAAATTAACAGGACTAAAAACAGCGGGCTGTTCACTCCGCTCCATTTTAGCCGACAATATTTAGCCCGTTATTTGGGCATTATCGATACAAAACCTAATCCGAAGCATTGTTTGACGTATATTACCTATTGTCCGCAATGTGGTAAAAGTGAGCATTAGCTTTTAACCAATGGATAGTTAAAATTAGTTTACCGCTAATGACCTCTTGGTGGTATTTAGCGACGTTTTAGTGATATTGTTCACGCAATAAACTTGTTGTATTTACTTTATTATATATTTATATTGCAAGTCATTAACAGGGCGTTAAGTCGCTTTCGTCCGGCATTAAGAGAGAATATATGGAAGTTAAAGAGTGGGACACACCTTTCAACGAAGGTACAATATTTATCGTTGATTTATCTTGGAACGGAAAGAACTTTTCTGTTAAGTATCCCAAGGGTCCAGCTTATGAACTGCGAGGATCTAAGAGACACAGCGATTATGCTTTAATTGTAAGTATTTTTCATTTAGAAACTGAAGCTGTTTATGATGTAATGTTCAAAGTTGTTAGTGGCTTTCGCTTATTAGATGAAGGTGGTTTACTTGAACTATGGACACCCGGAAAGAAGTCCCCCAACTGCGCTCTTATCAAAGGGCATCTATGGAGCAAAGAAAGTCCAATCACATTTATATCGGGTTATGAAGAAGAATGGTCTCATTTAATTTCTACAGAGGATGAATGTGTCGAAGTTGTGGCCGACGAACACCCGGAAATTAAGTTTGTTGAAAAAGTCAGTAAACGGGAATCAGCTACTTAACAAACGTAGGCTGTGGAAGCGCAAAAAGCCGCGCTCAACAACTACGGGCGTTATCGATACAAAATCTAATCCAAATCACCGCTACTGATTAAATGTTCATGTCCGCAATGTGGTAAAAGTGAGCCTTAGCTTTTAACCGATTAATAGTGAAAGATAGTTCGCTGCTAATGACTTCTTGGTGGTAAAAGTTAACAATAAGAACCTAAGCTTATTTTAACTTTTACTTCAGTATTTCATTTTGAAAAATCACCAGTGAATTTCAAAATATTCCCTT
>JALJPA010000101.1:8501-15736 GCA_022969215.1 Colwellia sp.
AGCAATTGAGTAGGTCAAATTTATCAAAGCTGAATTGAGACTAATTTCAGCTCTGCCCTTTAGAATCAACGTGGCTAGCCTAGTTACTCTTTTTACTCTGTAAATATCGTTAAATTTAATTGGTTGTTAATTTTTAAAATTCCCTTTAAAACCGTGCAGTCCAGAGCCATTGAACAGGTCAAATTGATCAAAGCTGAATTGAGCCTGATTTCAGCTTTGCCCTTTAGAATCAACGTGGCTAGCCTAGTTACTGTTATTCACCTATTTTCAAACAGACTAAAATACAGACCTCTCAATTATTAAACTGCCCTTTAAAACCGTACGTTACAGCGAAGTTGGACAGGCCAAAAGTTTCGGTTTTTCATTTACCTATTTTAATAATGTTATATGTAAAAACAAGGGGTTAAGTAAATAACCCTCTTGTTTGAATTATTCAGGCTTTCACAAAATAAATTTTTTCGATTTCTAAATAGCCCTTTAAATCCGTGTAGTACAAGCCAATTACCTTTTAAAATATTCTGAATCATTATTAAAAGGTTATTAAACGGTACTTGAACCGTTTTTAAATCATTTGCGAGTATGTACAACGTTGAGCAACGAGATATTTGTATCAACATTCAACTTACTTACAAAATAGGAAAACATTATGACCGTTGCGAAACGTGCGTTAACTGAAATCGAAACAGCTCAGTACATTGGCATGAGCCGTTCTTTTCTTCGTCAATCAAGAATGGAGGGAAACAGAGACAATAGAACCAAAGCTCCTAAGTTTATTAAAATAGGTCGTTCGGTTAGATACCTAATCGAAGATTTAGATAGTTGGTTAGACAGCTTTTACAAGCAAACTCACTTAATGGAAGTGGGTGCTTAATATGAATACTTTACCTTCAAACTTAGCTTTTAGCTTGCGTTGGTTTTCACAGGGAAACCACATTGACTTATGTATTGATATTTGTAATCAGTTAGGTCGACTTTTGCCTTCTGAGCCTGTTGGTCAAATTATCAAGAAAAGCCAAATACAGGGATTACTGGTCAGAGGCTTTTTACAAAAAGAGCTAATCGAATCATTTGGTATTAGTTATTGGCGTATTCGAGTCAGTGATGCAGGAAAAAAACACTTTGAGGCGCATAATCATGACTAATCAAAGTGACGAAATTGAAATAGCGTTAAACAAACAACTGCCTGTTTTTAGAGATTATCCGTTCCTAACAGAGCCACGCCATGAGTGTTCAGCAGATAGAGCCGATGTTGCTTTTATCTTTGAACAACTCACCAAAGTCCCCGACCCAATAAAGCGCATCATCTTAAAGCACGCGTTTAAACTTAAAGTAAGACGAGAGCGTAATTTATATATTCGCAAGGCCACTAACAAAGTAGTGAGCTTATTACCTGAGAAACTTAGGCATTTACTTACAGTCGATGATGAAGAAGTCAGAGAAGTTGCTAGGGAATGTGCAGATAGATGTAGACGTATAGCACTGCATCATAATGCTAATGGAAAGATATCAGCATCAACAGCTAATAAAAGTCTTGAGCCATTAGCAGCTATTTGCCAATCAAACAGCAGTGAAATATATAAACTACTAACAGACTATGCGGCAACATTTCGTATTAAGCCCATAGCGATTACTAAAAAAGGTGTAACCAATTCAGGAGTGACAGAGATAGGCGCAATCAAGCGCATGTTAGATAAACATTGGTGGATGCGCAGATTACGTAAACTCTTTAATCAAGCTTATGAGCAAGCCGCGATTGAATTAAACCTCGTTAATAAATACAAGCAAATCTACGCCAGTGATTTAACCGTTAAAAAACGTAAACAACAAAAGTTAAGAAACGAGCGGATGCTTAGCTCAATGACCGTGATTAATGATATCGGTCAGCAATTCTCACTAAAAGAATTATCCGATTTAAACGTATCAAATCCAGCGGTCAGAAAAGCGGAATTAATGGTACGCATGCGCGGTTGTGAAGAGTTATCAAAAGAACATGGTCACGAAGGTATATTTATCACGATTACCTGTCCGTCTAAATATCATGCCGTGTTTTCAAAATCAGGACAGCCTAATCCCAAGTATCAAGGATTTACACCTTATCAAGCAAACCAATACCTTTGTAATGTTTGGTCAAGAGTCAGAGCAGAATGGAACAGGAATGATATTAAACCGTATGGTTTTCGTGTTGCAGAGCCGCAGCATGATGGTACACCGCATTGGCATATTCTGTTGTTCGCAGAGAAACACCATATTGAAGACATTAAGCGAGTTATCAGCCATTACTCACTCGAAGACGATGGTGATGAAAAAGGCGCTGCACAAAACCGTTGTGACTTTAAACTTATTGACCCCAAAAAAGGTAGCGCAACGGGTTACATTGCTAAGTACGTATCAAAAAACATAGATGGTAAAGGACTCGATAAAGGTGTTTACGGTGAAGACCCAATCACCGCAGCGCAACGTGTGGATGCATGGTCGTCTTGTTGGTGTATTCGTCAGTTTCAGCAAATTGGTGGTGCTAGTGTGTCTGTGTGGCGTGAATTAAGACGATTAAAACAAAAGCTTGGTGTCGATTCCATTATTGAGAAAGCCAGACAAGCGGCAGATGAAAGTCGTTGGCATGATTATGTGAATGCGATGGGCGGTGTATTTGCTAAACGCAAAGAGCGACCTTTACGGCTCGCTTACGATAACGCAGTAAACACTGAAACAGGCGAATGTAAGCTAGGGCAGTATGATGGTAACTTTATTCAAACCATCAAAGGATTGCTCTATGAAGGGAAGATGATAACGACCCGGTTTTTTAATTGGCGTTTAGAAAGAACAAACGAAGTTTGTTTTAACTTGGAGTTCTGTAAATAACTGTACCGAGTATAAAGTTTTTAATAAAAAAGGGCTCTAAGTAGAGAATATAAATTAATTACTATTTACACTAGTGAGAGTAATAATAAAAAATAACATAATGATTTTATGATATATTCTTGTGAAATCATATAAATGAAAATTCAGTATGTCTCAGATTCCCTTTAAAGAAAAATTAATAGAAGCTCTAGAACAAGGTTCTCTTTTACCTTTAGTGGGAGCAGGCGTATCTATGTCAATTAAGGATGACAAAGGAAATAGGGTTTTTCCTAGTTGGCCAGAATTATTGGAGAGTGCAGCAGCAGTATCCGACTCTAATTACAAAAAATTGATAAATACTTATGTTTCTCTGGATAGGTTGCATGATGCAGCTAAAGAAGCGAGAAAAAGCTTAACTGGTGAAACTTGGTTTGAGTTTATCCAGTCGAAATTTAATCTTAATTTAAAAGAATGCGACAAAGACAGTTTTGACCTTGCGCGTTCTATATGGGATTTAGGAAACCAAATCATAACTCTTAATTACGACAGAGTACTAAAGTATTCTGGCCCTGTAGACAATATATCAGTAATTAAAAACTCTTCTCCATCCCAGATAAAACAATTTCAACAGCCTTCAAAAAGTAAGGCCATTTGGCATTTACATGGTCATATTGATGAACCTGAAGAAATGGTATTAACACCTGATAGTTATGAATATCTGTATAGTGATGAAAGTAAATATACCGCAGCAATTCAAGTACTTAAAAATGTAATGGCTACACGGAGTTTACTGTTTATTGGCTGTAGTTTAAATGATGCTGAAATTTTAGCAGAGTTGGCTTACCAACAAGAGTTGTTCAATGGCAATTCAAAAATCCATTTCGCACTCATTCATGTAGACCAAAAAGAACTTGTTCAAGAGAAATTAAAAGGCTTTGATACCATCAAATTGATCACGTTTTCTGATTTTGGTCAGCCTCTAATTGACAAAATAAATGAAATTTCAGCTTTAAAATCACAAAAGCCACCTAAAGGCAGCTTAATCAAGGCCGCCTCCATAGAAGTCAAAGTGCATAAGTCTACAATTGCATATTTAAGTGCCAAACCATTTGGTCAGGCCTTAGGAAACTTTTCTGAGATTGAAAAAGAGTTAAAAAAGAGACCTCCATATGATGTTGATAGTTATGTTCTTACACAAGAAACTCTACAGTCTTTAACTGGCTATAACTACCTAGTACTTGTTTGCCACCTAAAAAATGACAAACTTATTATCGAAAATGAATGGTGTGGAAGTGAACGAATAACACTCGAAGAACTTCAAGAAAACTTAGATCTTGATGACTTAAAGGGAATTATAGTTATTTGTGATGAGTTACCCACTGATGAAGCTTTGAGTGGATTCAACTTGCCAATCATATTTATGCCTGAATTAAAATCACCTAAAAATATAAAAAAACTCTGGTTTCAAGTTTTTAAAAAGCAATCTTTCTCTGTATTCGAAGAAAATAGCGTATTGTACAATACCTCACTATTCGACTTTGGTGACAAACTAAAGATTCTTAATGCAAAATTTCAATTACACACCACTAAATTACCATATGAAATATCTAAAGATGAAGTTGCTAAGTTTATTGGTCGTCAACAAGATATTGAAGAGGTAAGCCGCAAGTTATTTGAAGCGAACGATCAAAACGAATTTATTACTATTTTAGGGGCTGGAGGCTTAGGTAAAACTTCACTTGTAAAAAAACTTGCCGTAGAGTACAACAATCGAAATATGTTTGATGCAGGAGTTACT
The DNA here is from genome assembly GCA_022969215.1 of Colwellia sp. Lineage (GTDB taxonomy): Bacteria > Pseudomonadota > Gammaproteobacteria > Enterobacterales > Alteromonadaceae > Colwellia. The sequence continues at coordinate 13,138 of JALJPA010000101.1, forward strand.
TTTATCGACTGCGAGCATCTATCTAGCTACCAACAATTCCACCGTCATATTGCTAGTGCGTTTGATTTAGAAGATGCTATTGATGTAATAGATCACATTATGGAGAATACAGAATTTCAAGATGGTGAAAGGTTAATTATTGTCGATAATGCTGAAAGCTTGTTATTCCTCGATGACAAAGTAAAAATATTAAATTTAATTGGCGAAGTCAATCAGTATGCGACACTCATCATCACTAGTAGGGAAAGTTTAGATATCCCTTCGGAGAAAATTTATCAACTTCGTGATTTTGTTTCAGAAGAGGCTTTATTACTATTTGAGAGTAAAACTGCAATAGAATTTTCTATGTCTGACAAGATATTTTTGAAGAAGCATATTTTAAAGGAATATCTAGATCATAACCCATTAGCGATATCATTGGTTGCTAGTACTTTAATAAAAAGTAAGGATTTAAACGATTTAAAAATAGATTTAGATACAAACTTTTTTGAGTTAACCCAGAAAGGCCAAGAAAATTTCTCTAGACCAGAAGATATAAATATTGATAGAAAAAGTTCTATCTACAACTGTATTGACTACTCATATAAAATGTTGGCAACTCCATCAAAAGAGGCATTAATAAAACTATCTTACTTCCCTGATGGGGTCGACCTATCAAACTTTAGAAAACTAACAGAAAAAGATGCAAAATCAAGAGGCAAAGCGCCTATCAAAGATGCCACAATTAAAGTGTTACAAGATAAGTCTTTAGTACAATCAAGCTCACAGTATATTCGTCTTCACCCGTTGGTTGCCCGTTTTGCACAAAGTAAAATCAATGTAGAAGAGCAAGCCACTTATTTAAGAGTAATTTTTGATTTTCAGCATCGATTTTTGGAAGCGCTTAATGATATGGATCAAAGCAATAACCTTTCTAAGCAAGCAGTAGCTAAAACTATTACAAGCAAACAAATAAAAAACTTTTGCTTCATAGTCGAAAAGCTTAATCCTGATTTTGATGAGGAGGAAATGTGCTTGTATTTTGACCAATTATCTGCTGTCTCAGGCCTAATCGAGGAATTCCGAGAACCTTCTAACTCAATGAAACAATCTATAACTTTATTTAACGAGCAATCTTCCCTCTACAAGTTAATGCGTATGCACATTTTAGGGAACGAATATTATTTAGGTAATTTTGATAGGTCATATAAAAAGATACTTAATGAATTGCCTCCTGAAGAATGGTTATCACTTGACTTCACTAATCCAATTGAGCGTAAAATATTCTTAACGGCTAGCCTAATATACTGTAATGAAGGAATGGCTTTTAAAGAAACGCTTTATCTGAGAGACAATAGTTTCAGGCATTCTTATTACTCTTCAGCTCTTATACATTTGGGGGTTTTTAACAAAAAACTGGCCGAAATATGTAACCAAAATTCTGAATCTCTATATGTAAAATGGGCATGTGGACAACTTTCCCTTGATGAATTAACTATTTATATTGATCATTTGCACCCTAAAGAACATATTAATATTGCAAGTATGCTCATTTTGAAAGCCAAATTAACAACGGTTAATAAAGAAGAAATTACCAAATTGGTTGTCGTTAATCCCTACACAAAAGGGATAAAGTACCTACTTAACGCTATGCATACAAGCGATAAACACGAAGCTAAAGCATTTTTTAATAAAGCATTACCGGAGCTTAAACACATTAAGTTCGCTTATACTGCGGCTCTATTTGACTTTGCAACGTGGCTTTACAGGCAAGGTGAAGAACAATTCGAAGATATATATATTGAAGGGTTAGAGTCTGCCAAGAAGTTCCATTTTCACTTTTTACAACATAGTTTTTTACAAATAACAGCTGATGATAAAATCGATTATAATGAAGCCGATTACCCATTCCCTGATAATGAAAGCTTTATTGGTTTTACTCAGCAACTTATAAAATACAACAAAGGATAAGATGCCATAATTGATGCTTAACTGAAAACTAGGCTAGAGGATATTATAAACCAATGCTCTATGCCTCCCTTGCTACACATGCGCTACAAAACCTATGAGTGACGAAGTTATACGTGCCGTATCTAGTTGATTTTACTGCTTATTGTTTGCGTGACACAAGTCATTATTAGGGCGTTATATTTGCACCAATATTTAGAGTAACCCAGAATGTCAGAGTTAATTAAAAACGAAGTAAGTTGCCTATGTGGCAGCGTGAAAATAGACGTTTCCAATGTAAACCCTAAATTCACAGTATGCCATTGTGATACATGTAGAAATTGGGGCGGAGGTCCATTTTTTGCTGTTCAGTGTGGAACTGAAGTCGAAATTAAAGGTGCTGAGAATGTAAAAGAATATAATTCATCACCTTGGGCTTCGAGAGGTTTTTGTTCTAATTGTGGTACTCATTTATTCTACAGATTGAATAAAAGTGGTAGTTATAATATGCCTGTTGGCTTATTTTCAAAAATTGATGACTTGGTAATGACTATGCAGTATTTTAGTGACCAACGCCCTGAATATTATTGTTTCTCCAATCAAACTCAGGAAATGACTGAAGCTGAAATTAAAGATTATTTTGCTTCAGAAGTATAAGAAATAATAACAAGAC
>JALJPA010000102.1 GCA_022969215.1 Colwellia sp.
AAAGATTAATACGCTAGCGTATTGGTCACAAACCTCACGTAAACCCTCAAGAAAACCTTCAACTGGAGGAATACAGTTCATGTTACCGGCAACTGGCTCAACAATAATACAAGCTATCTCATCGGCGTATTTAGCAAAAATCTCTTTTACTTCTTCGATGTTATTGTAGCTAACCGTAAGTGTATGTTTAGCAAAATCTTCAGGAATACCTGGTGAACTTGGTACACCCATAGTTAGGGCGCCAGAGCCGGCTTTAACTAACAATGAGTCGGCGTGACCATGGTAACAACCTTCAAACTTTAATATTTTATCGCGACCAGTAAAGCCACGCGCTAAACGGATAGCGCTCATAGTCGCTTCAGTACCAGAGCTGACCATACGCAAACATTCCATTGATGGTACTAACTCACGTACCTTTTCAGCCATAGTAATTTCAAGCTCAGTTGGCGCGCCAAAACTTAAGCCATTTTTTGCCGTAGTAATAACTGCATCAAGAATGGCTGGATGGTTATGTCCTAAAATCATCGGTCCCCAAGAGCCAACATAGTCGATGTAAGCTTTATCATCTGCATCATAAATATAAGCACCTTGTGCGCGTTTTATAAAGCAAGGAGTGCCGCCAACGCCATTGAAAGCACGCACTGGCGAGTTAACACCACCGGGAATTATTTTTTGAGCTTGTTCAAATAACTGTTCTGATTTATTCATAATATATTGCTTCTAAAAGTCGTTACTTATAGGGAGTATTGCCGCTAAACGTTTTTATTTGTGAACCAGTTTACCGGTTTTTCGTAATTTGTGATTTGATCTTCAACACCTAACGTTAAGGCAAATAAGGCCATACGCACTAACACGCCATTTTGTGCTTGCCTAAAAATGGCCAGATTATCTAAGTCATTTAGGTCGGTATCTAATTCATTGGCTTCAGGACGAGAATCGCGCGGTAATGGGTGCATTATCACGGTGTTTTCTTGACAATATTTCAGATAAACACTTTTATTCAAACTGAAATGTCCGCGATATAATTCAGCTTCATCCTTGCTGGCAAAGCGTTCTTGTTGAATTCTGGTTTGATAGATAACATCAGCAGATAAATTACCCGCCATAGTTTCGGTCAAAATAACTTCATGACCGGCATCACTTAATGTTGAAATAACACTATCAGGCATCTGTAAGGCCTTAGGTGCTACCATCGTCACTTTAACATTGTCATAAAGGCTGAGTAATTTAGATAAGGAATGCACTGTGCGACCATGTTTTAAGTCACCCATCAAAACAATATTTAAATCATCTAAGCCTTTATTAAAGTGCATCATTTCAGACTGAATAGTAAATAAATCAAGTAAAGCCTGAGTAGGGTGCTCATTGGCTCCATCGCCACCATTGATTACAGGGACACTACTACCTTGAGCAAACTGATCTACCGAGTGCATCTGTGGGTGACGCATGGCAATAACATCGGAATAGCCGCTGATCACTTGCGCGGTATCAAATAAAGATTCACCTTTACTGAGCGATGAGTTTTCTTGACCAACGGTTTCACGGACATAGCCGCCGAGTAAGTTAAAGGCGGTACCAAAACTAACACGGGTACGTGTGCTTGGTTCAAAAAACAAGTTACTTAATATTGCGCCTTCGAGCACATGACAACGCTTTTTTCGTGACGCATAAGGTGCCATTTGTGCGGAAATTTGCAAAATCTTTGCGATAGCCTCACGGTCAAATTGTGATACCGATAGAATATGGTTACCTTGAAATTTCATCATCGTAATTGGTTACATTGAAAGGAGAAAAATTTGCCAAGAATATAGCATAAAATGACCGATTTGCGAATGGTAAACTAGATATTAACCTGTTGTCAGGATACGGTAAAAATAAAAAAAGGCAGATAAATCTGCCTTTTTATTTTCGATAGCTATCCCTTAGCTTCGTCGACGGTTAAAGCTTATTAAGGTCAGTAGCATCAAAATATAATAGACGCTACCACCGCTCGATTTACTTGTGTCTTGAGCTTTAGGTGGAACAGGTAGGTAAACAGGTGCAGCAACAGGAGTAAAAACGATGTTCTTTAAATAACCTTGGTCTTCGCCTTCGCTGGAATTGCCGTCTTTTACGTAAAGCCAGGTTATCTGATGCTCACCAGCAGGGAAATCAGGTAGAGTTACCTTTTTATAAGCAACTTCACCGGAAATAAAATCGACTTGCTCACCGTCAACAAGTAAATATAAAGCATCAAAAGGTTCTTCAGGTTTCTCGGTATTTTCTTCCGAGGATACAGCCCAATCAAATGATAAACTCCCTGCGCCAGAGAATGTCAGCATAACAGCGCTTTGCTGATCATCGGTAATCTTTCCGCTGATAATTGCTGCCTCGCTATTATCAAGTAACCAAGGTTGGTCACCACCACTAAACCAAAGTAACTCAGAGGAGCCATTAGATAACTGAGTGTTAATAGCATTATTGGCGGCAATCGCTTGTGCACTGATAAAGCTTTCACTGGTTGGAATATTTTCGTTATCGCTGTTGATGACTATTCGCATCTTATGCTGACCGACAGTTTTAGCGTCAAAGGTTAGTTGCATTTGGCAACTTTGTTTAGCAGTTAAAGTATTACAGCTACTTGTCGTTAGACTAAAGCCAGTACTGCCAATTTTTTCAGCTTCTAGGGTGAAAGTTAAATTAGCAGTCAAATCACTATTATTAGTGACAGTTAGCTGGGTTATTTGTGCTGTGTGTTGTGGAGTAATGGCAAAGTCATAATTTGGCTCAATGGCTATGCCTTTGGTGATGCTGTTAATCCAAGGCGTAAACTTGCCAACACGAGCATATACGTCTGGAAATGCTGCATCGGCACAGCCGACACCATAACTGACTACGCCTATCTGTTGCCAAAATCCGGTTTTGTCGTTATATACGACAAGAGGTCCGCCACTATCGCCTTGGCATGAGCCTTTACCACCACCTACAAATTCAGCACATATCATGCTATCTGTGATGCCTACGTGTTCTGCAGATATGTTACTGTTTTGTAGGTCACTATAAGCGGAGGCTAACTTTTCTTTGCATTGCTCATTGCTAAGTAAGGATAGTTCAACTTGACGTAATTTATCGGGCTGACTATTTGGTGGAGATTCTTCATTAGCACCGTAAGCATTAACATTGCCCCAACCTATGACTGTTACTGCTGCGTTGTCTAAGGCTAGTTGCCTACTGGAGTCTAAATCAACTAGCGCTACCGCTGGAGTGTCAATAGTTTCAACTAGTTCTATCAGGGCAATATCGTTGTTAAAAGAGGCGCCCTCATTATATTGCGGGTGCATATAAATATGCTTAATGGCAATGGCATTTTCGGCACCATTACTTAGGTCATATTCACCAACATTCACTTTTAAAAATTCAGGGTTAACACCGTCAACACAATGCGAAGCGGTAAGCACCCACTTTTCACCAATAAAACTAGCACCACAATTAGCGCTTTGTGCTATTTGTGGTTGGGCCGAAATATCAATGGTAGCGATACTACCAAGCATATTCAGTAAAGTAGCACCATCGCTTTGGCTAATGGCAATGACAGGAATAGTGCCAGAGAAGTTCTCACCTAAGGTGCCATTGATAGCACCTACAGCATTATTAAAAATAATTGCACCAATACCACCACCGCTTTGGCAATTATCAACTTTGACAGAAAAATCGATTTCCCCACGAGCAATTAGGCATATTTTATCTGCTGCTGAGTCACATTGACTATCGCCAATACCGCAGTCAGCCATAGTGGCACTAGCTTGACCCGGTGGGCTGTTTGAAAAAGAGCCGCTATCATAGGCAGTACCATCGACCTCTAAAGAGGTGCTGACCTCATTATAGGTAGAGACTAAGGCTGCCATCCAAGGCCAGGCATCTTGGTCTGCAAGTTGGCCACCAACAATCTTGGGCTTGACTATTGGTAACGTCGATTGACTGTTGGCGTTTACTGTTGATAAGAGTGTAGTGAACGCTAAGCAAGCGAATAAAATGTACTTCATTAAAATGTTCCCCAATTTAGCTAATCCATAGGTGGATTAACATATTTTTAACATTGTGGGCAAGTTACCCTATTTAGATTATAACTGCAATGTATGAAACATGAAGTGAGCTTAACTGTTAGGTGTTTTTTCTACAAATTGGCTGTTTTTTAACGGTAGATAGGCCTCAGGTAAAACAATAAAAAAACTATTGCGCAACTAATGGCATGCTGCTTACCAGTCAATAAATTTAAATAACTAAAAGCATGTTCAACTAAAGCAATAACTACACCCTAAGTAAGCTAAATTTTTTCGCTTGATCTTGAGCGCAGCGGAGTTTTTCAAAAACACCTCGGCAATGGCCTAAAGTTTAGTGACTACATAGCTAAAATATACGTACAGCATAGTTAACTTTAATTAACTTAAATCGACTTTTATTGGATTTAACGGTTCGACAACTAAATTACATCGGTTTAACGTAAGCTAAAATAATAACTGCTAATAAAATAAGTACCGGAAGCTCATTGAAAATACGATAGAAGCGTCCAGAACGGGTATTTTTATCTTGGGCAAAGGTTTTCACTAACTTAAAACAATAGCCGTGGTAAACAAAGAGCACTGTCACTAAGCTCAATTTAATATGTAGCCACTTAGCGGCAACAAACCAGTCATGCCCATAGGCGTGAATTATTGCTAAACCTAGTACTAGGGTAAAAATGGCAAAAGGAGTGATAAAATACAGTAAGCGTTTTTCCATGCCCTTAAGTTGCTGAGCGAATTCAGTTGATTTGGTTTCTGCGTGATTGACAAATAAACGTGGTAAATAAAAGATACCAGCAAACCAAGCGACCATAAAAAAAACATGGAAGGCTTTGAGCCAGAGGATATTGTTGATTAAAAATGTGTCCATTAAAGGAGTTTTCCTGCTACTAAATAAATTCTAAGTTGTTCAAAAGTGACTAGGCCAATACAATCATTGATATCTTTATGATAAATGTATACCGCCCCCGAACGTTGTTCTACTAATGCTAAATATGCTTCTGCCAAGGTTGCTTGATGGTTCAGAGGGATAAGCTTGTGTAAGATTAATTTTTTAGCGAGGTTATGCTCAATGTCTTCACTTTCATCGTCAGCTATATCTGCATCGAGTTGCGCCCAATAGTAATTATTTTCCTCTGTCGACTTTGAAGGCTCTGTGTTGATAATGAGTTTAGATTCATCACTATTTAGCAGTTCACCGATAATAGAACGAGTGCTGGCTTGCTCTAACATTAAAAAACTATCTTTCATTACTGCTAAGACGCCAATATTTTGTAATGATTCTTCAATGGGCGGTTTACGATAGGATAAGTTTTGTGCATCTAATTGCATGATAAAAATAGACTCGTTTTTACAAAGTTGTCGAGATACTATACTGGCAATCGTAATGACAATCATGGCTGGAACAACCAGCTCAAGTTGACCCGATAACTCTACCACAGTGAGTAGAGCGGCAAGTGGCGCATTTAAGCTGGCAGCCATAAAACCGGCCATGCCCATTAAAATGAAATCACTGCCAAGGTGCGCACCGGGCAATACTTGTATTACTAACGCACCAGCACAAGCGCCGGCTATGGCTCCTATGCCAAGTGTCGGCCCAATAATACCACCCGGTATGCCTAAGCCAAGAGCAAACATAGTCATTAATAATTTGGCGATAAGTAAGCTAAATAACAAACCTAGCTGCAAGTTACTGGTTAAGGAAATATCTATGGCACTTGTACCTGTACCCATGGCGCCAGGGACTAAATAGCCTAAAGTGCCGGTAATAAACGCGGCAAGTAATAAACGCGGCACTATATGGTATTTAACACTTTTCTTGATGATTAAAACCAGGTACTTATTAAATGCGGCTGCTAATATGCCTAATACTATGGCTAGCATTACTAAGGAAAAGTAGTGATGTTGGCCAAGTGCTATGGTATGAAAGTATTCAAAGTTATGACTGGTGCCAAAGACACTTCGGGTAATCAAGGAGCCAACAATTGCAGCCAGCATAACAGGCACAAAAATATGGACCTTGTATTCACGCATTATTACTTCCATAACAAAAATAACTGCGGCAATCGGGGTGTTAAATGTTGCTGCTATGCCTGCGGCTATACCACAAGCGCACAAGGTACGGATACTGTTATAAGGTAGTTTCAAAACACTACCTATATAGCTACTACAGGCCGCGCCAAGGTGTACCGCAGGTCCTTCACGGCCAACAGAAAATCCAGAGGCTAACGCAACCGCGCTGCCCCAAAATTGGTTAAGAGTGTTTTTAAAGGGGATGACACCATGAGCAACTTTTAATCGATGCAAAACAAAGGGGATACCAGTGCGTAAATATTTATAACCGGTGAGCCAACCAATAAGTAAGATGATAAGAGCGCCGATTATGGGTAAATCAAAACGACTTAACTTATCTAAACTGCTATAGTTATCGCGTTTTATTAGGTAAAGCTGCTGGATCTCTTCGATAGTAAGCGTAAACAACACCACTAATAAAGCGGAAGCACAGCCACCAATAATGGCCAGCAAACAAATTTGCCAAGAGGTTGTTGGTAAAGCTAAATGTTTTCTTATTGCTGCTATTGAGATTATCATTACAGGATTATAATACTTTACAAATGAAATGGTTAGCAAAAATAAATCTAAGGGTAGTCATTGATCGCTTAGGCACCTTTAAATCGGCTTTGTTTTTATGCACAGTGATAGGTTTTTGTCTTTTTATCGGCTACCGGCTAGGAAATTATTATCATTATTTTCAAGTGACCAGCCTTGAACAACAAAAGCTTAGATTGGAACAACTGTATCACCAGCAAGAGCAAAGTACAGCGCGAATTCACTCCTTAGAGGTTGAGTTAGCTGTTGAACAACTTGCTAATAAAAAGGCACAAAGCTTACTTAAAGCGGAAGCCGTGCAACAGTTTGAAGTGAAAAAGCAATTGGCTTTTTACGAAAAAATAATGGCACCAGAAAAACAAGCTGCAGGTTTGTTGGTCGAAAGTGTGAAAATAACCGCCAGTAAGGCCCCCAATAAATACCATTTTCAAGTGACTTTAGTACAACAGCAATTAAAGCGTCGCTATAGTAAAGGCTATATAGAATTAGTATTTGAAGGTTATGAAAGTGAAAAAACAATAAAGCTTAAGCTTGCCCAAGTCTCTAAATTGAATAAGAAAGATGTAAAATTTAGCTTTCAATATTTCCAGATTATTAGTGGTGAATTTACCTTGCCGGCTACTTTCACCCCTGAAAATATTTTGGTCTCCGCAATACTAAGCAAATCTCGTTGGCAAAAGTATGCTAAAAAAGATAAACATGTCCCATGGTTGGTGAGTCAATAAGCTTTGATGGTTATCAACGAATAATACTTGATTAAATTAGTCAGGTTTAAGATAATTAGCTTTGTCATCATCCATCGTTTTTAAAGCGTATTTTTTTTCGTACTTTAATGTACTAAGTAGAGCACCATGTCAAACCCTGAATTACCCATTAAGTTTACCGATGCAGCGGCGACTAAAGTCCTTTCGCTAATCACAGAAGAAGAAAATCCTGCTCTTAAGCTACGTGTATATGTTACCGGTGGTGGTTGTTCAGGCTTTCAATATGGTTTTACTTTTGATGAAAAAGTGAATGATGGCGATATGACTATTGAAAAGCAAGGTGTTGCTATGGTGATAGATCCTATGAGTTTACAATACCTTGTTGATGGTGAAGTCGACTACCTTGAAAGTTTAGAAGGTAGCCGTTTTGTGGTAAACAACCCTAATGCAACAACTACTTGTGGTTGTGGTTCATCATTTTCTATCTAGCTTGCTAATTTTTAGTTAAATAAAGCTACTAAATGCCGACATTTTGTCGGCATTGTCATTTCTGTTCAGCTAAGATGTTCACCGATCTGTGCATAGTCAAATCTCTTCAAGCGGCTTCGGACATAAATTAAGATGAAAATTTTCTGTTGAGTCGCTGCTTATTACCTTCGCTTTGTTACATTATTTTGTTTTAACTTTATATAAAGTTACATTTACTCACAAAAAACAGAACAATTTGTTGCAAGTTAGTTTATCTCACCTTTAGAAAACACGTTACTATAGCCGCCATCAATATGGAGTTATAATGATGAAATTTACCTTGAATTCTCGCTGGTTAGCGCAACGTCCTTACCTTGTCGCCACATTAATTACCCTTGTTTTAGTGTTATGGATGGCATCGGGTCCGAGTGTCGCCGAGCAAAAATCGGCATTAAAAGCACAAATCCCAAATCATAATGAAGAGCAACTGACAGCTAAAGTGAAAGTTGAAAGCCGATTCGGACAAGATATTCATAAAACAATCGAACTTTACGGCCGTACCGAGCCCGATCGTATCACCACACTAAAAGCAGAAGTTCGCGGGAAAATTGTTGAGGTACTGGCAAAAAGAGGCTCAAAAGTAACTAAAGGGCAGGTGATTGCAAAAATTGCTTTAAATAGCTTACCCGCGCAATTAGCACGTAGCCAAGCATTATTGACTCAGCGTGAAGTCGAGTACCAAGGCGCATTAAAATTAAATAAACAAGGCTATCAAGGTAAGGTGCATTTGGCACAATCTTATGCCGCGTTAGAGTCAGTTAAAGCCGAAATATACAGTTTAGAATTAGATATTGCCAACACGGTTATTAAGGCGCCATTTACCGGGATTTTAAATACCCGTTATGTTGAAGTCGGCGATTATGTTGCTTCGGGTGATGATATTGCCATGATTGCTGATTTAGACCCGCTTATTGTAAGAGCCCATGTTACCGAACAACAAATAAGCCAGTTATCTGTTGGTCAAGTTGCACAAGTGACTTTACTTAATGGCAAGCAGGCACAAGGTACATTACGTTATATTGCCAGTGTCGGTGATGATGCAACCAACACCTTTAAAATAGAAGTGGCCATTGATAATAAAAATTCACAGTTGTTAGCAGGTTTAAGTAGTGAATTGAGTATAGATTTAGCGTTAATGTCTGCAATAAAAATTTCACCAGCACTACTGGCTTTGGACGAACAAGGCAATATCGGTGTTAAATCAGTTAAAGAGTCTATTGTGCAATTTACCCCGATTGAAATTATTAAAAGTGACAGTGATGGTATTTGGTTAACCGGTTTAGGCGAACAAGCTGACATCATTGTTTTAGGGCAAGGCTTCGTTCGTGCCGGTGATAAAGTCGAAGCTATCTTCGATACAGTAGACAATAAAACTGCTGCCACTACAGTAACACAAGAGTAGGAGGTTTTATGTTAACGCTTATTGAAGCCGCCTTAACCCGTACTCGCTCGGTCCTAATGTTATTTGTGCTATTACTTGTTTCTGGCGCAATCACTTATAACAATATCGCTAAAGAAGCCAATCCCGATATTACCATTCCAATTATTTATGTCTCTATGATCCATGATGGTATTTCACCAGAAGATGCCGAACGCATGCTGGTTAGACCCATGGAGAACGAACTTAAATCCATTGCTGGCATTAAAGAAATGCGCTCCAATGCCGGTGAAGGCCACGCTTCAGTTACCTTAGAGTTTATCGCCGGACTTGACCCCAAAGAAGCGCTTGCCGATGTCCGTGATAAAGTGACTTTAGCGAAAGCTAAACTGCCCAATGATACGGAAGAGCCGGTAGTCAATGAAGTTACTATGGCTAACCAAGAAGCAGCATTAACGGTTATATTATCTGGCGCGGTTACCGAGCGAGGCTTGATCACCTTAGCCCGTAATATCAAAGATAAAATTGAAGGCATGCAAGAGGTGCTTGAAGTTGAAATCGGCGGCGACCGTGAAGACATGGTTGAAATTCTAGTCGACCCACTATTGATGGAAAGTTATGGCCTTGACCAAGCTGATATTTATAACCTAGTAGAACGCAATAATCGCCTAGTGCCAGCAGGTACTATGGATACCGGTAAAGGCCGTTTTGCTATTAAGGTGCCGTCTGTTTTTGAAGATATTCAAGATTTATTAGAGTTACCTATTAAAGTGGATGGTGACAGAGTTATCACATTCCAAGATGTCTCCACCGTGCGCCGTGCTTATAAAGATCCAACTACCTTTGCCCGACTTAATGGTCACCGCTCGGTATCACTAGAAGTTAAGAAGCGCTCTGGCGAAAACCTTATTGATACAGTCGACAAAGTAAAAGCCATTGTTGAAGAGAGTCGTGTTAAGTGGCCGCAGCAAGTAAAAATTGATTATGTCGGCGACCAATCTATCGAGATTAAAAGGACGCTTACCGATTTACAAAATAACGTGTTTTCAGCGGTATTGCTGGTTGTTATTGTCATCATTGCCGCTTTGGGTGGCCGTACCGCCCTATTGGTTGGCTTAGCCATTCCGGGGGCATTTTTAACCGGTATATTAGTTATCGCCTTGGCCGGAATGACGGTTAATATTGTGGTGCTTTTTGGTCTTATTATGGCGGTTGGCATGTTAGTCGATGGTGCTATTGTGGTCACCGAGTTTGCCGATAGACAAATGAATGAAGGTCATAGTAAATCTGTTGCTTATGGCTTGGCGGCTCGTCGCATGGCATGGCCTATTATTGCCTCAACCGCAACAACATTAGCCGCATTTGCACCGTTAATGTTTTGGCCGGGCATCATGGGTGAATTCATGAAGTACCTACCTTTCACCTTGATTGCGGTATTAACCGCTTCTTTAGCAATGGCACTAATTTTTGTCCCTACCTTAGGTACAGTGTTGGGTAAAGCGCGTGTTGTCAGTAGCAAAGAACAAAAGCAAATTGAGCAAGTTGATGCCGGGGATTTCAGTAAGCTATCGGGTTTTACCGGCGGCTATATTCGCGTATTAATGACAGCGATTAAGCACCCTTGGAAAATAGTTGCCGGCACCTTAACTGTGTCTTTTGTGGTGATGTGGCTTTATGGCGCATCTGGTCTAGGCGTAAGTTTTTTCCCTGAAGTTGAGCCGCAAAGTGCCACTATGGTGGTGCGCTCGCACGGTGACTTATCGGTGCAAGAGAAAGATGTCATTATGCGTAGTATTGAGCAACGCATTCTGCCGTTAGAAGAAATTGAAACCCTATACACTTTAACGGGTGGTAATAACCAGATAGGTACCTTTAAAGTTAACTTTGTTGATTGGCAATTAAGGCGCTCTGCCGATGAGATAGTAGCTACTATCCATGAGTTAACTGAGGATTTAGCGGGTGTTGAAATTGAAGTTAGAAAAAATAAGAATGGTCCACAAAGTGGTAAAGATTTAAAACTTGAGTTGAGCTCGCGCTTTCCTGAACATTTAGATAAATCGGTGGAAATTATTCGTGATGCTTTAGCTGCTTCTGGAAAATTCACTGATATTGAAGATACTGGCTCTAAACCCGGCATAGAATGGCAATTGATCATTGATCGAAATAAAGCCGCGACCTATGGCGCCGATGCTGCTTTGGTAGGTTCGAGTGTGCAAATGGTTACCAATGGCTTAAAACTGGGTGAATATCGCCCAGACGATGTCGATGATGAACTCGATATTCGGGTACGTTTTCCTGAAGATAAACGTAATATTAGTCGCTTAGATTCATTGCGATTAAAAACCCCTTTAGGTTTAGTGCCGGTAGGCAGTTTTGTTGAACGTAAAGCAGCGCCGAAAGTTGATACTATTCGCCGAGTGGATTCAAAGCGAGTGGTTACTGTGCAAGCAAACTTAATTGCCGGTGCTCAGCTATTGCAAGAGTTACCTATTTTGCAAGAACAGCTAGCTACTTTAGGGCTGCATCCATCGGTGGACATTAATGTCAAAGGACAGAATGAAGATCAACAAGAGTCGCAAGCGTTTTTAGTGAAAGCTTTTGCTATCGCGTTATTTGTTATGGCGATGATTTTAGTGACTCAATTTAATAGTTTTTATCAGGCGCTATTGATTTTAAGTGCGGTAATATTTTCAACGGTTGGCGTATTCCTGGCTTTGTTATTGGTGCAAAAACCTTTTGGTATTGTTATGGGCGGTATTGGTGTTATTTCATTAGCGGGAATAGTGGTGAATAATAATATAGTACTGATTGATACCTATAACGTGTTACGCAAAGAAGGCTATGCCGTGGTTGATGCTATTTTACGTACCGGCGCGCAGCGTTTACGCCCTGTCATGTTAACGACAATAACTACCATCTTGGGTTTGTTGCCTATGGTGTTACAAGTTAACTTAGACTTTTTTGAACGTACTATTGTCTTTGGCGCACCTTCCACACAATGGTGGACACAATTGGCAACAGCTATTGCTGGCGGTTTAGCTTTTGCAACTGTACTGACCTTAGTATTAACGCCATGTTTATTGGTATTAAGAGATAAGCGTAAAGAAGATAAACAGGAAATTGCAGCAGTAAAAATGCAAATAGAAGCTAAGCAAAATAATCTCGTTAACGAAGTGAGTAACGCAGCTTAGCCATACATAGCTCTAAGTAGCATTTTCACGCTTACTTAAATAACCTATGGCTTAATGAGAGTCTGTTCTCGTTAGGTCTTAGGTTAGGTTATAGCTTAGCTCTGCTAATCAGTTGATAAAATAAGTCTAGCCTTCCATCAATAACATTTCGATGATTTGTTGCATATCAAGATCGAACTCTTCTGCTCTTACTCCTTTAACAATGAAGTCGTCACATGCAGACAGATCAATTTCTTGCTTATTGAGGAAGTGATTGAGTTTAACGCTATAAAAGGAATGAACCTGTGGGTTAGTAGGATCTTTATCGTTGCGACATTTCACCAAGGCAAGTTTATTGGAGCTCAGCTGCACTAAAGAGCCGACCGGAAATACGCCAATACACTTGATAAAATGATCAACTAAATCGCTATCTAGCTGATTTTGTTTGGCTAGCTCACGTAAAATAGCAAAAGCTTTACCATGAGCAAAACCTTCCTTGTATACACGGGTTGCCGTTAACGCATCAAAAATATCACAAATGGCAATCATACGGCCATATTGACTAATATCTTCACCTGAAACTTGAAATGGATAACCTTTACCATCAAGTTTTTCATGGTGCAGTGCGGCTACTTCAAGACTCAGCGCACTGACGCCGGGGGTTTCCTTTATGATGTCGATGGAGTGATTAGCATGAGTTTTCATGATAGTAAATTCATCATCGGTTAATTTACCCGGTTTATTTAATATCTCATTGGGTACTTTAATTTTGCCTATATCATGGAGAAATGCACCAACCGATAGTTGCTCAATAATGTCTCTTGCTAAGCCCAAATAACGGGAAAAAATGGTGATATAGACAGAAACCGCGACAGAATGCTCCAACAGGTACTCATCTTTCTCACGAATATTTAACATACAGGCAAGGGAGTCAGGACTATTAAATATTGCATCGATAGACTTATTAGTCACCTCAATAACAGGTGATAAATCAATACTGCTACCACTAAGGGCATCGTTGAACAACTTTTGTTGAATTGATTTAGATTGGTTGAAAATTTCTTGTGCTTGTTTAAGCTCCTTTAGGTTAATAGGCGAGGATTTGGCAAGAGTAGATGCAGTTTTTTCGCTGCTAGCTGCGATTGTTTTACTATCGTCAATTAGCACACAATAAACATTTTTACTTTTAAGATGTTTAATTACCGCATTGCTTTTTATATGCCCGGCGGCAGTTAAAGAAAAGTTATCTGCTTGGTTAATAATCTTTACTACATAATGGCCAACAGTTAACTCGGAAAGTTCTTTTTCAATTAGCATGCTCTATCGCCGTTTTTTAGGGCTAGTATTTCTACATAAGTCATTTGGAAGCTTGCTCATACTAGCGGATGTTTTTTATTATATATTGAAGAATACTAGTCATACTTAGCTAGTTATTCCATTTTATCACCATTTTAAAATATCAACTTGGCGTTAAATTTGCTTTACAATATGAGTTTAGTTAAATAAATTTCATACTCGCAGCTTGTTTGCCGATATAGGAAGGAAGCAGGTTTAGCCTAGTTAGGATTATTATGCGTATCTTATTTTTGTTTTTTATTTTTTTAGCCAGTTTTCTATCTATTACGCCATCAGCTATGGCGATGGCAAAAAATATGCAAGCGGTTCAGATCTACACTGATAATCAATTACTTGATTTAATAAGAGATAATAAACATTTAAGTCAAGTGGTGCTAGATGAATGTCAATTAGTACAAGATATAGAAGCGCGAGCTAATATATCCAAAATGCCCTCTTATCAATTTTTATGGGGTGATATGTTGGCTTATGGTGTCTGTGTCAAAAAAGACATTTCCTTAGGGTTACATTATATGCATCTCGCCTCTGATCAGGGCTTAGCGGAAGGCTTAGAACAATTAGGCCGCTATTACCATATCGGTAAATTTATGCAGGTTGATATTGAACGCGCCATTGTGTATTTAAAAACAGCGGCAAGTTTGAATAACTTAGCCGCGCAAATGCGTTTAGCGGGTTTATACGAACAGGGCTATGGTAGTCCATTAGACTTCCCTGCCTTATATTCTCAATTGCATCATTCTTTAACCGATGATAAAGCAACCCATAAAAAAATCAGTGAATTATTGAACGACCTTGCCAGTAAAATGCCGAGTAAAGTCGTTGCACAAGCTAAAAGTACTAGCTATACCAATTAAATTAGTTAAGGGCACAGCTTACGTTTTAGAAGTAAGCACTAAGTTAGTGTAATTGGTATCTTACTAATTAAGCGTTGCCTTAAGGCTGTTAATTTAATCTTTATGGTATACTGGCAAGCAGTTATCCTTAAATACTGACCCTTTATAGTGACCTATAACGATCCACACGCTAAACGCGAAGCCAAAAAATACGATAAGCCAGTTGCCTCGCGCGAATTATTGCTATCAATCATCGAAAAATGTTCGCCACCACCAAGCTTTAATAGCTTGGTTAAAACGCTAAAGTATGATGAAGAATACCAACTTATTGGTTTGAAACGTCGTTTACGTGCCATGGAAAATAGTGGTCAGTTAATCTTTAATAAATTCAAACAATACGCAGTGCCGGAAAAAAATAGCCTACTGACCGGCAAAGTTATCGGTCACCGTGACGGTTTTGGTTTCTTTTCGCCGGATGATTCATCGATTACCGATAAAAAAGGCAAAGACTTTTATATCTCTTCTTATGAAATGCAGCGTGTTTTTCATGGTGATATCGTGCAAGCCATTTTGGTTGACCGCACCGATCGCAAAGGCCGTAAAGAAGTTAAAATTCTTGAAGTTATTGAACCAAGGAAAGCACCCATAGTTGGTCGTTTATATGTTGATCATCATATTTGCTCGGTAGTGCCCGAAGACAGTAAAATTAAACAAGAAGTGCTAATAGATCCTGAAGCTAGGCTTAGTGCTCGTCATGGTCAAATGGTGGTTGTTGAACTAGTACAAAGACCGACTAGGCGCACTAGTGCCATTGGTAAAGTGATTGAAGTGTTAGGTGACCACCTTGCCCCAGGCATGGAAATCGAAATAGCCTTACGTGCTCATGATTTACCTCATCAATTTTCTCATTCCGTACAAGCGGAAGTGGCCAGTATTGCTGATGAAGTTGAAGAGTCAGCTAAGTTACCACGCAAAGACTTACGTGACTTACCGCTAGTAACCATTGATGGTGAAGATGCTCGCGACTTTGATGATGCGGTCTATTGTCAGCCGAAAAAATCA
>JALJPA010000103.1 GCA_022969215.1 Colwellia sp.
ATGAAGGTACCAATGGTATTCAGGCCATGGATTTACTGATGCGTAAAGTCATCGGCAGCAAAGGCACTTTGATTAAGGTATTTACTAAAGAAGTAAGTGACTACATCGAATCTCAGCAGGGCAACGCTGCCATGGCTGAGTTTGTTGAGCCGTTAGTCAGTGCATTAGCTGATTTGACCGAAATATCTGAGTTGTTAATAACAAAATCTGTTGATGACTTAAATGAAATTGGCGCAGCAGCCAATGATTACTTACACGTATTTGGCTACACTGCTATGGCCTTTATTTGGGCTAAGATGGCAGATGTCTCATTGCAGCAGCTTGCTCAACTTGAAAAAAGAAGTGATGGACAAAGTGAGTATGGCGCTGATTTTTATCAGAGTAAATTACACACTGCAAGATACTATTTTGCCCGTTTATTGCCACGTCGTTTATCTCTGCTGGCGACAATCAAGTCGGGTTGTCATACCTTGTTTGCTATCGATGATGAGCTTTTTTAAGCTGTTCAAGTAGCTACATCTGATGTTGTTAGGGTTAGCTTTTGCTTTTTGGGCAAAACTAACCCTCAACTACCATTTTAACCACCACCACTGCTAATTTTTTACTATTTATTGGTAAAATAAATATTTCTCAGTACTTTTTGTGGGATTGTTTACCACAAAAGCCCACAAATTCATTCACTTCCTCAAGACCCTTAATTTTACTGGTGTTATAGCCAGTATTTAGTCAGTTATTTTTCATTTTCCTTACTTGACAGTGCCTTGCTTTTTTCACTAAACTGTAGCAATGTGGAAAAAAGTGGATAAATGTGGATCTTGAAGTTCCATGTTATATCACTTGTTTATTAATTAACCTAAAGACGGCGAAATAACAGCAGATATGTTTAGAGGCACCAGCGCAATTACCCTTGACAGCAAAAATAGGATCACGATACCAACTAAGTATCGTGAAGAGCTATTTGCTGATTGCCAAGGGAAAATGGTCTGTACTGTTGATATTCAGCAAGCTTGCTTATTGCTTTATCCCTTAGCTGAATGGGAAGAAATAGAATTAGCTTTGGCTAGTTTGTCTAGCACCAACCGACAAGAGCGCTTATTCAAACAAATAATTTTGGGTAATGCCAGTGATTGCGAGATGGATAAAAATGGTCGTTTACTTATCAACGGCCCTTTAAGACAACATGCCAATTTAGAGAAGAACATCATGCTGGTTGGCCAATTGAATAAATTTGAAATTTGGCATGATACTGCATGGCAAGAGCTGATGCAGCAAGGTATTAGTAACATACAAACAGGTGAAATTGAATTGACTGAACGTTTGCTCGACTTATCACTTTAGTCTTTATTCAAATCACTTTATAAAAATAAATGCGTTAACAAAGGTTATAAAAAAAACAACATGGAATTAGACACCACCCATATCTCAGTGTTGCTCAATGAAGCTGTTGATGGCTTAGCTATTACCGGTGATGGTTGCTTTATCGACTGTACTTTTGGTCGTGGCGGACACTCATCATTAATTCTTTCTAAATTATCTGACAATGGTCGCTTAATTGCTATTGATCGTGATCCAACAGCCATTGTTGCCGCTGAAAAATTTAAAGATGATTCACGCTTCTTAATTGAGCATCAAGGTTTTGCCGATTTAGCTGACATTGTCGAGAAGCATGAGCTAACAGGTAAGGTTGATGGCATTTTACTTGATTTAGGTGTGTCTTCTCCTCAGTTAGATGAAGCTGAACGTGGTTTTAGCTTTATGAAGGATGGTCCTCTTGATATGCGCATGGATACCAGTAAAGGCCAAACCGCAGCCGAATGGCTAGCCGTTGCCGATGTTGAAGATATTACTTGGGTATTAAGAACCTTTGGTGAAGAAAAGCATGCTTGGCGCATTGCTAATGCAATTGTTGACACCCGAGATGAAACACCGTTAACCCGAACCAGTCAATTAGCTAAGCTGATTAAAACCACAGCCCCGCAAAGAGAAATCAAAAAGCACCCGGCAACACGAAGCTTTCAAGCCATTCGTATGTATATCAATAGCGAACTAGAGCAAATTGAAAAAGCTCTGGCTGCGTCACTTGATGTGCTAGCCGAAGGCGGCCGTCTTGTTGTTATTAGTTTTCATTCTCTTGAAGACCGTTTAGTTAAACAGTTTATGAAAAAACACTCGCAGGGTAGAAAAGTTCCGCGCGGCTTACCTATTAGTGAAGTTGAATTAAACAAGAGTAAAAAATTCTTGTTAATTGGTCGAAGATTAAAACCGAGTAAAACAGAAGTTGAAGAAAATGTACGCTCTCGTAGTTCTGTTTTACGTGTAGCTGAGCGTTTAGCAAGAAACACTGATTAGTTATGGCCGCTCGTGCCTTAGTGTTCGATATTTGGCAAGATATTGTTCGTTATAGCGTTACTTATATTTTGTTGGTATTTGTGGTGATGTCAGCATTTTCTGTGATTTATTACAGTCATATTAATCGACAAACTACCAGTGAACTTGAAATCTTGTTTTCGAAAAAAGATGAATTAAATATTGAATGGCGCAATTTATTGTTAGAACAAAGCAGTTTGGCCGAGCACAGTGCGATAGAGAGTAAAGCGAAAAGGCTTTTAAATATGAAACGCCCCGACAGGGATTCGGAAGTGATTGTTAGCTTGAAGTAAGTGACGTTGAGCGTTAGAGCTTGTTGAGCTAATAACAAGTTTAATGCTTTCCATGTATGAAAAGGCATTATAAGACACGAATAAAACAATAATATAAATGAGAACGGTGTGAATAAAAAAGCAGCCAAAAATAATAATCCACTAAATACCGCCCCATGGCGTTATTATTTAGTGCTGGTTATTGTTGCCCTCATTTATCTAAGTTTGATGGCGCGTACAGCTTATATTCAAATAATTGAACCCGATATGCTGAAAAAGCAAGGTGACTTACGTTCATTACGTGTTACAGCTAATACAGTACAACGCGGTTCTATTTTTGACCGCAATGGCGCTGAACTTGCCATCAGTGTTCCCGTGGAAACAGTCTGGGCCGATCCTAAAATTATCATGGACAATAAGGCTTTAGCCATGACTGAACACTGGCAAGCTTTAGCCGATGTGCTGGATCAAGATATCAATAAATTGACCGCTCGGGTACTTAAAAATCCTCGTAAACGTTTTATTTATCTTGAACGTAAAATCTCACCTGCAGTTGCTAATTATGTTAAAGAGTTAAAAATACCAGGGATTCACTTGCGCAAGGAATCGAAGCGCTTTTATCCGGCAGGGGAAATTAGTGCTCATATTATTGGCTTTACTAATGTTGATGATAAAGGCATTGAAGGCATAGAGCGTATTTATGATAAGCAACTTACCGGTACTGGTGGCAAAAAACGTTTTAGAAAAGATGCTAAAGGTCGAAAAATTGAAATTATTTCAGTTGAAGAAGCCGAGCAAGCTCAAGATATTACCCTAAGTATTGACCAAAGAATTCAAGCCATTGCTTATAAAGAGTTAAAAGGTGCGGTACAAGCTTTTAAAGCGTCTTCTGGTTCCGTTGTGGTCGTTAATGTTCATACCGGTGAAATACTGGCGATGACCAATAGCCCATCATATAACCCCAATAATCGTCGTAATACCGCCATTCATCGGTTTAGAAATCGGGCCATTACTGATATCTATGAGCCGGGTTCCACCATGAAACCACTCACGGCACTTACCGCGTTAGACTTTGGCTCTGTTAAGGCTAATAGTATTATCAACACTAGCCCTGGTTGGATGCGCTTGGGTGGACGCCGAGTCAGTGACCCAAGAAATCGCGGTAAACTTTCTGTTGAGGATATATTAGTCACGTCATCTAATGTCGGCACGGCTAAATTAGCTTTATCAGTACCAAAAAATTACTTGCTTGATAAATTCTTTGATGCTGGTTTTGCTGAAACTACGGGCACTGATCTGGTCGGGGAAAGTGCCGGTATGATGCATGATAGGTCACGTTGGTCAAAGTTTGAATTAGCTACCTTATCTTTTGGTTATGGTTTAGCGATAACCCCTATGCAACTAACCCGGTTTTATGCTGCCTTGGCAAATGGTGGTATTAAGCGTGAGTTATCAATAGTTAAAAGAGATAAACCAGCAGAAGGAGAACGAATATTCTCCAAGGAAAATAGCTTAGCCATAGTCAATATGCTTGAGGCCGTGGTTGATGACCATGTGCCAAGAGCCAAAATAGACGGTTATCGCGTTGGTGGAAAAACGGGTACTTCATTTAAAGCGGTCGCCGGTGGTTATGGCAATGATTATGTTGGTTTGTTTGCTGGTATGGCGCCAATATCAAATCCTGAAATAGTGGTAGTGGTAGTCATTAATGATCCCGGCGGCGATTTATATCATGGTGGCGAAGTCGCCGCACCGGTATTTTCTCGGGTAATGAAAGGTGCTTTGCAGGTGTTGAATATCGCTCCGGATGCGCAAAAGAGACAAGCGGCTAATCAAGTCGTTAAGCCCGCACAGGCTGAGAAAAAAATTATAGCCGGAGAACATAATGCCTAAACCTGTCACGCAAAATATCATTAGCTCTTTAGCTGAATTCGATATTACTATGCCATCTAGGGTTAATTTATCTGGTCTTAAGGGCAATTTGCACAACGACAGTCGATTAATCGTCGAAGGTGATATCTTTTGCGCCATTATTGGTCATCACCAAGATGGTCGCCAGTATATTGAACAGGCGATTAACCAAGGTGCTAAGTTAATCATTACTGAGTGTGAAAGTGCAGCCGAACATGGTGAACTTGTGATTGCCGCCAGCGAAAAAGACGTCACTATGGTAAAGTTTTATCAACTTAACCAGCATCTATTTACCCTAACAAAACACTATTATCAAGCGCCGCAAGCACATATGACCATAGTGGGTATTACGGGCACAAACGGTAAAACCACTACTAGTCAGTTATTGGCGCAGATGCTTAGTAATTATAATAAACCTTGCGCCATTATTGGTACTAATGGTGCAGGTAGTCTCGATAACCTAGAGTCGATAGAAAACACCACGCCTGGCGCTTGTGAGTTACACCAATTATTTAACCGTTTTAACGATGAGCACTCTATCCATGGTAAGTTTAGCCATGTTGCTATGGAAGTCTCTTCCCATGCATTATGCCAACAACGTGTGCAAGCCGATTTATTTGATATCGCGGTGTTTACCAATTTGAGCCGAGACCATCTTGATTATCATGGCTCTATGGCAAGCTATGGCGCGGCAAAAAAACAAATTTTCACCGGTGACAACAGTCAAATTGCGGTAGTGAACTTTGATGATGAACAAGCCCAGAGTTGGCTTGAAAACTGGCCAGAGCAACAAGTGCTTTGGCTCTATGGCCGAGCAGATAAAATAGAGACATATACATATTTTGTAACTGCAAATAACATTAATCACCATAGTCATGGTGTATCATTTACCCTTCTAAGTCACTTGGGCAGTGTTGAACTGACTAGCTCGTTACTGGGTGATTTTAATATTGATAATCTACTGGCGGCCATTAGCGTCTTACTTATCCAGGGCGTACCATTAACCGAACTGCCAGATTTAACCTCCCAGGTCAGTGCTATCGCTGGACGAATGGAAGCCACCAGTGCCAACAACTTAGCTACCGCAGTGGTTGATTATGCTCATACCCCCGATGCATTAGAAAAAGCGCTGCAAGCCTGTCGTCAACATTGCCCGGGAAAACTTTATGTAGTTTTTGGTTGTGGTGGCGATAGAGATAAAGGCAAGCGGCCACTAATGGCACAAGCGGCAGAAAAATATGCCGATTACTTAGTGGTAACCAATGATAACCCACGCAGTGAAGATCCTCAGTTGATAGCAAATGATATTATCGCCGGTTTTACCTATCCTGATGCCGATACAATAACCCTTATTTTAGAACGAGAACAAGCCGTATTGAATACTCTGCAAACAGCACAAACGGGTGATATCGTCTTATTGGCAGGTAAAGGCCATGAAGATTATGTCATTGTCGGTAAACATGATGACGATGGTGCCATCATAGGTACGCAGAAATTAGCCTATAACGAACGTTTAGTGGTAGCCAAATTTTATCAACAGCATGCAGCCTTAGCCACATTACCTAATGAGGCTAAATCATGATCGCTATTTCATTGGCCACTTTAGTTGAAATTACTGATGGCCAACTCTTTGCTGTAGAAAATCAAAGATCGCACAGTCAAGATGACTTAGCTATTGATGATTTATATATCGATGATTTGGTTACTGATAGTCGCGCCATCGATGAAAATTCTGCCAAAGTATCCGCCTTTCTTGCCCTTAAAGGTCCTAGTTTTGATGGCCATCGCTTCGCTCAGCAAGTTATTGAGCAAGGATGCCAGTTACTTATCGTCGATCATCACTTGCAGGCAGTAACCAATACTGCGCAATTAGTGGTTAACGATACTCGTATAGCTTTAGGCAAGATTGCCGCTTTTGTTAAAAAAGAGCTTGCTCCTAAAACGGTCGGTATCACTGGTAGTAGTGGTAAAACAACGGTCAAAGAAATGGTCGCGGCAATTTTATCGCGCTTAGGAAAAGTGCTGGCAACACATGGTAACTTTAATAATGATATTGGCGTGCCATTAACTTTACTTCGCTTAGACAGCAGCCATGATTTTGCCGTTATTGAAATGGGTGCTAATCATATCGGTGAAATTGCCTATACCACAGCGTTAACTCAGCCAGATGTTGCCGTAATTAATAATATTGCTGCAGCACACCTAGAAGGGTTTGGCGATTTATGTGGTGTAGCGCGCGCTAAAGGCGAAATATTCTCTGGCCTTGGTGAAAAAGGTGTCGCCATATATAACCAAGACACTAAATATACTAATAAATGGCAGTGGCGCTTAACGGATAAAACGGTGCGAACCTTTTCTTGTTTTAGTACGAGTGATGATAAAGCCCATTGTTATAGCGAAAATATCAACTTAGATGAAAGTGGTTGCGCGAGTTTTACTTTAAAAACCGAGCTGGGCAGTTGTGAAGTTAACTTAACCATACCAGGCAAACATAACGTTTGTAATGCCGTAGCAGCTGCTTGTATTGCCTTAGAATTTGGCGCCAGCCTTGAGGATATAGCTTTAGGTTTAGCGCAAATGCAGCCAGTAAAAGGGCGACTGAATTTATATCAACTGCATGATAAAATAAGCGGTTGTAACATCAAACTTATTGATGATAGCTATAACGCCAATCTGGAGTCAGCGAAAGCGGCAGCGCAGTTGTTATCAACGTATCCCGGCAATAAATTACTGATTTTAGGTGATATGGGCGAGTTGGGTAGTGAAGCTCGTAGTTATCATCAAGAGCTAGGCGAATTTGCCAAAAACCTGCAGTTAAATACCTTATTGTCATTAGGCGTTTTGAGTCAAAGTGCCAGTGACGCTTTTGCGCAAAATAATGACAAAAATGAGCTAAGTCAGCACTTTAGTCAAAGAACTGACTTAATGAACCATTTACTTGGCATGTTAGACCAGCAATTGTCGCTGGGTCAGCAAGATATTGCCATTTTAGTTAAAGGCTCTCGTAGTGCTCATATGGAGCATGTAGTAACAGAAATCATGCACTGGTTTGAACAAATGAATAGTCAACAAAGTACTAGCGAAGAAAGCTGTGCTAATGAAAATAACGCTAGTAATAATCAAGCTAGTGAAAATCAAAGCAAAGAAGGTAAAGCTTAATGTTATTGTGGTTAGGTGAGTATTTAACTCAATTTTATTCAGCGTTTAATGTTTTTTCTTATTTAACATTTCGCGCCATAATCAGCACGCTAACCGCGCTGTTTATATCCTTATATTTTGGTCCAAAACTTATTCGTTATTTGCAAAAAATGCAAATAAGTCAAACGATAAGAGAGGATGGTCCAGAAAGCCATTTATCTAAATCGGGCACTCCTACTATGGGCGGTATATTGATACTTGCATCCATTGTTATCAGTGTTTTATTGTGGGCCGATTTAAGCAATGTTTATGTCTGGGTGGTGCTCTTTGTTGTGGTGAGTTTTGGCGCAATCGGCTTTGTTGACGATTACCGAAAAGTTATTCGTAAAGACTCTAATGGCCTGATTGCCCGATGGAAATATTTCTGGCAAACGGTTATAGGGTTAAGCACCGCCTTATTTTTATATTATATTGCCCAAGGTCCAAATGAGACCGCCTTGCTAATACCCTTTATGAAAGAGTTGTTACCTCAGCTTGGTATTTTTTATGTGGTGATGACCTATTTCGTTATTGTTGGAACTTCAAATGCCGTTAACTTAACTGATGGTCTAGATGGTTTAGCCATAGTTCCGACTATCATGGTTGCCGGCGCTTTTGCTTTATTTGCCTATGTCACGGGTAACGTTAACTTTGCTGACTACCTTAATATTCCTCATATCGCCTTAACCAGTGAGTTAGTCGTGGTTTGTACTGCTATTGTTGGTGCTGGCTTAGGTTTCTTGTGGTTTAACACCTACCCGGCGCAAGTATTTATGGGCGATGTTGGCTCACTTGCTTTAGGTGCTGCATTGGGCGTTATAGCTGTGTTAGTACGACAAGAGTTGGTGTTGTTTATTATGGGCGGTGTTTTTGTGATGGAGACCATCTCGGTTATTTTACAAGTCGGCTCATATAAATTGCGCGGTCAACGCATTTTCCGTATGGCACCAATTCACCACCACTATGAATTAAAGGGCTGGCCTGAGCCGCGGGTGATTGTACGTTTTTGGATTATTTCATTGATATTAGTACTGATAGGTTTAGCGACACTTAAGTTACGCTAATTTGCGTTAAGCAAATAGCGTTAAATGAAAAACGTTAAGAAAAAAGGTAAGTTACAAAATTATGACTTGGTTAACAGCGTTTAAGGATAAAAATATTGTTGTGCTTGGTGCCGGAATGACAGGTTTGTCATGCCTACGCTTTTTGCATGGGCAAGGTTTGTCATTTGCTGTTAATGATTCTCGTGCTATGCCTTTTGCCAATGCAGATGAGCAAGCTCAATACCAGCAGGACTTTCCTCAAGCTAAGTTTGTATTCGGTCAATGGCAAGCAAGCTTAATTGCCAATGCCGATATCATTATCGCTAGCCCAGGGATTGATTTAGCCGGTGAGGGCATTGCGGCACTTATTGCAAATCACTGCCAAGTTATTGGTGATATTGAATTATTTTGTCTAGTCAATAATAGTCGAATTAAGCCAATGAAAATGTTGGCAGTCACTGGCTCTAATGGTAAATCTACTGTCGTATCATTGCTTGCTTACCTAGCGAAATCCCTTGGTGTTAATGCTGCGCTGGCCGGTAACATAGGTGAGCCAATACTTGATTTACTGCAACTTGCGCAAGCAAACGACAGCACTAATGCTAATAATCCAGATATTGTCATTGTTGAACTATCCAGTTTTCAATTAGAAACATTAATTAGCATGCAAGCCATTGCCGCCAGTGTGCTTAATATAAGTGATGACCATTTAGACCGACATAAAACCTTAGCTAATTATCAGACGATTAAACAAGGCATTTACCCACAAGCGAAAGTTGCTGTGGTAAATAGAGAAGATCAAGCCACTAACAGTTTAGTTACCGAACAAGAAATTATTTCATTTGGCCTAAGTAAACCTGAGCCAGGCCATTTTGGCCTGACGGCTATAGATAACAAGCCAATGTTAATGTTTGGTGAGCAAGCGTTAATTTCGACCGAGCTATTACCCCTTGCTGGTATGCATAATGCCTTAAATTATATGGCGGCTTTGGCACTTGGTTATCATGCAGGTTGGCCTTTACCTGGCATGGTTGAAAAACTAGCAGGATTTATCGGCTTAGCACATCGTTGCCAACGGGTAGCAAGTGACGATGGTATTCAATGGATCAATGACTCTAAAGCTACCAATGTTGGTGCAACACTGGCTGCGATTACTGGCTTAGCGCCAACGCTTACCGATAAAAATAGGTTGATACTTATTGCCGGAGGTGATGGCAAAGGCGCTGATTTTTATCCGCTTAAAGCAATCTTTAATGATGAAGTTAGTCAGTTGATTACTTTAGGTAAAGATGGCGATGAAATCGCCAGTTTAGTGAGTAATGCCATTAAGGTCGAAACACTAATTGAAGCAGTACAACAAGCTAAAAACATAACAAAAACAGGTGATTTGGTGTTACTTTCACCGGCCTGCGCCAGTCTTGATATGTTCAAAAACTATCAGGTTCGTGGTGAGCAGTTTATTGCTGCAGTTCAAGCTAAGGAGGACTCATGTCGTTAGAGAAAACCATGACCTTAGCCAGAACAATGACCTTAGAAACGACTCAGGCCATAACAAAGACGCTATCGAAAGTACCAGTACCGGCATTACCAGAATGGATTAACCGCTTGATGGCCGGCTCAGATCAATATGGTACCCGCGCCTTTGATCGAAGCTTCATTGTTTTGGGACTGATTATGTATATGGTTGGTCTGGTCATGGTGGCATCTTCCTCAATACCGGTAGCGGAACGACTATTTAATAATCCTTTTCACTTTGTTATTCGCCACGGCATTTATATAGGCTTAAGTCTTGCGATTGCTGGGGTAGCATTACAAATCCCTATGTCATGGTGGCATAAAAACAGTAGCTACTTATTAGGTTTCGCCATAGTACTGCTAGTTACTGTCTTGCTTATTGGTCGCTCAGTAAACGGTTCAACCCGATGGCTTGTGCTCGGCCCTATTACGGTACAAGCAGCAGAGCCGGCTAAACTTTTCTTCTTTTGTTATTTATCAGCCTACTTAGTGCGTCGTCGTGAGCAGGTCATGGAAAACTTAAAAGGCTTTATCAAGCCGCTAATTGTTTTTGGTGTTATGGCTGCCTTGCTATTAATGCAACCTGATTTAGGCACAGTGATAGTTATGTTTGTCACTACTTTCGGTTTGCTTTTCTTAGCGGGTGCTAAGTTATGGCAATTTATGGCAATGGCTTCGGTTGGCGCCACTGCACTAGGTATGCTGGCTTATTTTGAACCCTATCGTTGGCGACGAGTGACAAGCTTTTTAGACCCATGGCAAGACCCGTTTGGTAGTGGCTATCAGTTAACACAGTCATTAATGGCCTACGGTCGTGGTGAAGTTTTAGGCCAGGGATTAGGTAACAGCATACAAAAATTAGAGTATTTGCCTGAAGCGCATACTGATTTTGTTATGGCGGTTTTAGCCGAAGAATTTGGTTTCGTTGGTATCAGTGTAGTGCTGTTGCTGAGTATGACCTTGGTCTACAAAGCACTTATTCTAGGGCGTAATGCATTGGCAAAAGAAAAGTACTTTGAAGGGTTTTTGGCGTACTCAATAGGCATTTGGATGTGCTTTCAGGCAGCGGTAAATATTGGTGCTAGTGCCGGCCTCGTGCCAACCAAGGGCTTAACCATGCCACTGATTAGTTATGGTGGTAGCTCTTTGATAGTGATGACCATAGCTTTAGTTATTTTAATACGCATCGACCATGAAATTCGTTTACAGAGTATCCAAGCCACTAGCTCAAAGAGAGCTAGTGCTAAAGGCTTGCAGCAAGGTGCTCAAGCAGCTACTGACAAAGGTCAGATGCCCAGTGTTAAAAAAAGTGGTGATAAATAATGGCCATTAATAATCGGCAAGCAAACCAAACTAAGCAAGCTAAAGAAAAAACCTTGCTCGTTATGGCGGGTGGCACGGGCGGCCATATATTCCCAGGTCTTGCCGTAGCTGATGAGCTGAAAGCGCAAGGCTGGTATATTCATTGGCTGGGTACCGCAGATCGTATGGAAGCTCAAATAGTGCCTGAGCATGGCTATGATATTTCATTCATTAACATCAGTGGCCTGCGTGGTAAACGCTTGTTAGCAATGTTGGCTATGCCAATTAAATTACTGCAATCGTTGATGCAAGCTAGACGGGTGATTAAAACAATTAAACCTGATGTGGTTTTAGGAATGGGCGGTTATGCCAGTGCCCCTGGTGGCTTGGCAGCATGGCTTAGTAGGATTCCCTTAATTGTTCATGAGCAAAATGCAGCAGCGGGCTTAAGTAATAAATTATTAGCGCGCATAGCCAATAAAGTATGTTGCGCATTCCCAAATGCTTTTGCTAGTGATGTTGATGTGGAAGTAGTTGGCAACCCTTTGCGAGCTTCAATAGGGCAGCAAGATTCGTTATCTCAACAAAAAACAGATAACCAAGCAAAATATGAAACTGCTGATGAAGCGGCTTATAAAAAACAGAGTAAAAATATATTAGTGGTTGGCGGTAGCTTAGGTGCACAAGTGTTAAATGAAGTGATGCCCAGCAGCTTTGCTAACTTAGCGATCGGCGATGAAAGGTTTTCAATTTGGCATCAAACGGGCGCAAGTAAGCAAGAGCCAGTTATCGCATCTTATGCAGAGCAAAGTGTGGCAGCTGATAAAGTTAAAGTCACTGAATTTATCAAGGATATGGCACAAGCCTATCATTGGGCTGATATTGTAATTTGTCGTGCCGGAGCTTTAACTGTTTCAGAGTTAGCTATGGCAGCAACGCCAGCTATTTTTGTGCCCTTGCCGCATGCGGTCGATGATCACCAAACAAAAAATGCCCTCTACTTGGTTAATCGTGATGCAGCAAAATTGTTGCCACAAAGACAATTAAATGAGACGACTATCACAGCGTTAATTACCGAGCTATTTGACCAGCCGGAAACCTTGGCAAAGATGGCTAAAGCTGCATTTTCCGCGGCAAACAGTGATGCAAGTCAAAAAGTAGCAAAATTGTGCCAACAGCTTTCACCAGCTAATGGCACAGAACTTAGCACTAATAACTAAGAAGTAATGAAGAGAAAATATGATTAAGCAAACCAACTCAAATGCCAGCTCAACTAATAACTCATACGCAGCTCAGATACCTGAAATGCGTCGGGTAAAACGTATCCACTTTGTTGGCATAGGTGGTGCGGGTATGGGTGGGATTGCAGAAGTATTACTTAATGAAGGCTATCAAATCTCGGGCTCGGATATAGGTGAAAACCAAGTGGTTAAACGCCTAACGGCTTTAGGTGCAGATATTATTATTGGCCATCAAGCTGTAAATGTTGCCCAGGCGAGCGTTATTGTTGTTTCTACCGCGATAAGTAGTGATAACCCTGAACTGATTGCGGCAAAGGAATTACGAATTCCAGTGGTAAGACGCGCAGAAATGTTAGCAGAGCTAATGCGTTTTCGTCATGGTATCGCTATTGCGGGTACCCATGGAAAAACCACGACAACTAGCTTAATTGCCAGTATTTTTGCCCAAGGACAATTGGATCCTACCTTTGTAATAGGTGGCTTACTTAATAGTGCCGGTACTAATGCGCGATTAGGTACAAGTCGTTACTTGATTGCTGAAGCCGATGAAAGTGATGCCTCTTTTTTACACTTACAACCTATGGTTGCTGTTATCACCAATATCGATGCCGACCATATGGAAACTTATGGCGGAGATTTTGAAAAACTCAAAGATACTTACATCGAGTTTTTACATAACCTACCGTTCTACGGCCTAGCCGTTGTTTGCATTGATAATCCGGTAGTGCGGGAATTATTGCCACGCATTAGCCGTCAAGTGATCACCTATGGTTTTTCTGAAGATGCCGATGTCAGAGCAGTAAATTACCAACAAGATGGCGCTGTTAGTCATTTTACCGTCGAGGTAGCAGGCCAGGCACCACTTGATATGAGTGTAAACCTACCGGGTCAGCACAATGTGCTAAATGCTTTGGCAGGTGTTGCCGTTGCTAAAGACGAAGGTGTTAATGATGAAGCCATATGCCAAGCATTAACTGAGTTTGCCGGAATCGGTCGACGTTTTGAGCAACTAGCAGGTTTGTCTACTGATGCAGGTGATATGGTTTTGATCGATGATTATGGTCATCATCCAAGTGAAGTAAAAGCAACTATATTAGCTATGCGTCAAGGTTGGCCAGATAAACGTATAGTGATGGTTTTTCAACCACACCGTTACTCTCGAACCCGCGATTTATATGAAGACTTTGTTGAAGTACTTTCAGAAGTTGACTGCCTGTTTTTACTCGATGTTTATGCTGCAGGAGAAACACCCATCTCAACAGCGGATAGTAAAAGTCTAGCGCGATCAATTCGTCAACGTGGTCAAATAGAGCCTGTTTATGTCAGTGATGTTGATAAGTTAGCGCAATTACTTGCTAACCAGTTGCAAGATAACGATATGGTGATTACCCAAGGCGCCGGCAGTATAGGCGCCGTAGCTAAAAAACTAGCCGAGCATAGTTTGTTGCATGTTAACTCAGCTGTTAAAGGTAGTGAGTAATGACTAGCGATATCAGCAGCGAATTGGTGCAGCTAACACAGCTTAAGCAAGAGAAGATTGCTGTACTTTATGGTGGCAACTCCGCAGAGCGTGAAGTGTCACTTAATTCAGGACAAGCCATTGCTAAGGGTCTTGAGCAAGCCGGTTTTGATGTAGTGTTAATCGATACCAAATTTGTGCCTTTGACTGATTTGCTTAGTAAAAAAATAGACCGCGTTTTCATTGCTCTGCATGGTCGGGGCGGCGAAGATGGTTGTTTACAAGGTGCGCTTGAGTACATGGGCATTCCTTATACTGGCTCGAATGTTTTAGGCTCTTCGCTTTCAATGGATAAGGTGCGCAGCAAACAAATTTTTAAAGCCTGTGACTTACCAACAGCGCCCTTCGCCGTTGTTGATAAGAACGACTTCCAAGACTTGTCATTAAAGGCAATATTGACTGAGTTAGGCGGTCGAGTCATGGTAAAGCCCGCCAATGAAGGCTCAAGCATTGGTATGGCACAAGCACAAACCGTTGAGCAACTGCGCAATGCCTTAATTGAAGCTTTTGGTTTTGATCAACAAGTATTACTTGAAGCCTGGATTGATGGCCCTGAATATACTGTCGCTATTCTCGGTGATAAAGCGTTACCAGCGATTCATATGGAAACACCACGTGAGTTTTATGATTACGAAGCAAAATATCAATCAACAAGTACCCAGTATCACTGCCCATGTGGTTTAAGTGAACAGGATGAAAATGAATTGAAAGCCTTATCAGTTAAAGCCTTTAATGCTACCGGTGCTCAAGGCTGGGGTCGGGTAGATATTATGCGTAATAACAAGGGTGAATGGCAGCTATTAGAAGTGAATACTGTCCCAGGGATGACAGAAACATCACTGGTACCAAAAGCCGCCAAGGTATACGGTTTGAATTTCAGTGAGCTAGTGACGCAAATTTTACTGCTTAGCATAAGCGTCGAAGAGTAAGAAGGATATTATGGTAAAAAAACAGCATGTAGATAGTAAAAAAACACGCCCATTAGGCCAAGGTACAGCCTTGTATTTTGGTTTGGGTTTGCTGTTTTTTATTGTCGTGCTGTTTAGTTTAATTACCATCAGTTGGTGGCTTACCCAGCATTTTATTGGCCAAGAAAGTGCGCCGGTAACTTCTATCGTCATTTCAGGGGAAATGCCCTATAGCCAACGTAACGAT
>JALJPA010000104.1 GCA_022969215.1 Colwellia sp.
CCTTTTTCCCGCCAGACTTGGCCAAAACTGACTACGGCAGATCAGCCTAACAACCAAATTGCCGAAGATGCAGCAATGTTACTTATTAGCCAAATTCGTAAGCAGAAAAATCCGATTACAATTAGCCAATATGTGCCAAAACTTATCGTCAGAGATTCTACAGCTCAGTGTGAAAAGCTATAACTGAGCGTTATTTCAGTAATATTTAAATCGTTATACCAGTTTCATTAAGTTTGTGATCTTGTTGTGCGCAGGAAAAATAAATCAGGGCAAGGCGCTTGATTGAGCAATAGCTAGTATTGGGATTGAGAACA
This sequence comes from Colwellia sp., assembly GCA_022969215.1. GTDB lineage: Bacteria > Pseudomonadota > Gammaproteobacteria > Enterobacterales > Alteromonadaceae > Colwellia. The sequence goes on from JALJPA010000104.1 coordinate 315, forward strand.
ACGCCGCCTTGGGGTATTTTAACCAGCACAAGTGGGCAATAATTTAATGATATTGGTATTATACCGTTTAAATAATGCAAGAGTGGCAAGTTTTACCCAGAGAAATGAACACAGCGTTAGTGACATTGAATTTAATAGATTGAAGTGTGTGAGCAACAGTAAAGTGCTATCGTTTTATTTTATGTTAAAAGACTCATCTATTTTTTTCATTTTGGCTAAATAATTCAAGTGCGCTTTTTTTGCTGCAAAAATGAAGATACCGATAACAACAGTGATTGAGAGGACTAATACGAGAGGTTCTTGTGATAGCGATCTGCTAAGCCATTCCATGGTTTACTTTCCTTAGTATATAAATGTACTGATGATTAAAGTATCACCCAACTTTATTCTAGCGCCAGGGACATAGCTAAAAGAGTTCCCTAGCTAACAATCCCCTACACCTTATGATATTAAGAACATATGTTCAAGCTTTAGAGTAGTTTACAATAACTTATAAGCTATTCTTCAAAGTAAGTGCCCCAACCATCGTAGTCTACTTTACATTTTGTTGCCAATTCAAACATTACTTTAGTTTCTGTTTTAATTAATTCAACATCAAGCATCTGTTCAGTGACTATATCAAAAGCAAAAACCTTATCGCCATTTTCTAATTCTGCTTCTTCCGGCTCTTCAATTTCTAAACCGAGCTTAAATGCCGCAATAGCCGTCTTTTCGAGTAAATCAAAGTCACTGCTGGCAAAGTGGTGCTCTATAGTGTGATAGACCTCATCATTGGTACCATCTGCGAGTAACTCGCTAACGAGTACTTCTGTATGGGTTAGCCAGTGTTTTAATTCTTCATCAATCATTTTAATACCTATATATATTAACTCGTTAAATTACCGACAAAAAACCGCGTTATTTATTATGATAAGCCGCTGCTTCATCAGATAATTCTTCAATTTTATTTTTCATTAATTCATGGACCTGATTCACCGTTTTCCGAAGGTTTTCCCGGTCACTATTTTCAATATACAGTGGCTCTAGAAACTCAATAATAATTTTACCATTATCCCAGCGGTTTAACTGAATAGTGCCATGTTGATTACTGGCACAAACTGGCACAATAGGAACTTCGGCTTGTATGGCCGTGCGAAAAGCGCCTGTTTTAAGTGGCAATAAGCCCCGACCACGGCTGCGGGTTCCTTCGGGAAACATCCATATCGAAAGCTTATCATTTTTTATTTTATCTGCTGTTAACTGTATGGTATTCATTGCTTTATTAGTGTTTTTTCGATCAATTAGAATATTACCGGTTAACCAATACATTTGCCCAAAAAAAGGTATCCACTTGAGACTTTTTTTACCGACACTGACAGTACCAGGCAATACGGCATTGGCATGGGTAAAAAGATCATAACTATTTTGATGGTTTGCCAACCAAACTACAGGGCCAATATTTTTAACCGACTCGGGAATTCTGACTTCGACTTCAACACCCAATATTTTAGGGACTTTCCCTAAAAACCTAGCCGTATGATAGACATTATCACGATGAAATGGTCGAATTAAACAGTAAAGAATAGAGATGATGCAAATAAACATCAAGGCTAAAATCATTAAAATAAAACGTAATACAGCTAGCAAAAAAAGCTCCCATATTGGTAGCTAGGAAAAGACTATGGGCGAGTATACAGAAAAAACAAATAATAGGGTAAAGCTATTAACTTTTTAAGCTAGAAATGGTTGATGATATAAAAATAGTCCAATAAAGCGAAGGGGAATACCTCGTAATATTGAACGCTATTTAGCGGCTAAGTTCATACAGCTAAGACGATATATTATTAAACATATAGCCTTGTCCCCAAACCGTTTCAATTTGATTCTTCTGCATGCCAGCTAAAGTCAATTTTTCACGTAATTGCGACATTCTGACATCAAGGGTACGCTCTACGCCGTTGTATACTCGGCGAAGCAAGGTGCTATAGAGCTGATCTCGAGATAAAATTTTACCTTGATGCTCAAGCAGTGCTTTCAATAAATTAAATTCAAAGGTAGTTAATTTCACTACTTCACCGTTGATAAAGCATTTTTGCGACTTCGGCTGTAAACAAACATCCCCCAGAGTTAAACTGGCTAACTCAACTTGATTTTCCTTATTGTTTTGGCGACGAAATAAGGCCTCTATTCGCATCATTAAAACACGACTATTAATCGGCTTAAGTAAATAATCATCTGCACCTAGGATAAAAGCGTCTATATGTTCTTGTTCACTATTCTTGCTTGAAACGACCACTAACAGACCATCGAATAACGCCCTAACATCGCGAATTCTCAGCAGTTGTATACTGTCAGAAAAACCTACATCTAACACTATCATATTAGGTTGATTATCAATTAAGTAGCTTTTCAACTCTTGGCTAAGTACCTCTCCGGTGCGTACCTTTGTCGTTTGATAACCAAGGCCAGCAGCATTAATTGCAAAGGCTTTACTTAGGTATTGATCATTTTCAATCAATAATAATTTCTTTTGTAATTGCTTATTCTGGTTAGTTTCAAGTGCTTGTGTATTTTCAACAAGCTCTATACTTGATGCCATGACAGACTCCTTAAAATTAAACGACTTAGATTTGATTACTAAAGTATAAAATCAAAGACGAACAGAGACTGTAATAGCTTGTTACGAAACAGTAACAACTTGCAAGACTGGTAAGTTGATAGAATATCAGAGATCAGGGGTTGTTGATCATTCGAGATTGTTTTTGCAGCAAACTGTTGGGTGTTTATACAAGGCAGAGCCTTTGTAATGTAGTTATTCTGCATAAAAAGGCGATAACGTAGTAAAACAACCAACAAACGCTGACCGAAGGGGTCAGCTAAAAGTGCTTTACTCTTTGTTGGCTAGTGTTTGCTTAGAGTGACTAGGCTACACACTACTCCCCGCGATTAAAACGCTTTACTCTCTTTAAAAGAGGCGAACAAACTTTAACCGTGAACGATCAACAGCCCCTAATTATTTTTGGAAAAATAAAAAGTCATGTGCTTTAATACTAACCGATACTTGTTGCTTCAATGAAAGCACTCTATCACTGTATAAACTTAATTTATTAAAGGATAGCGCTTGAGCAGTCACTTCGCTTTCAAGGCTACTTAAGTAGTAATGATAACCTTGCTCGGTAACACTGATGTAGTCAACTTGCGCATTGGCTTTATGATTTTCGGCAACTTCTGGATCGAGTAATAACTGCGCTGGCTTTACCAATAAATAAGCGAAATTTTTCTGTTCAATACTCCTGATATCAACATCAAGTCGGCCGAGTAAACTCTGTGCCCCCGTTGCATCAAGCTGACACGGCAACCAACTACCTAACTGTAGAAAGTCTGCCACTTGGTAGCTGTTAGGTTGCTGACAAATAACGCTGGGGGCATCAAATTGTAATAACTTTCCTTGTGCCATCACCGCCATTTTATCGGCAAAAGTAAAAACTTCATCTTTGTTATGGGTGACAAAGATGGCTGTCATATCAAATTGCTTTAATAACTGTCTGATCTCGACCATTAATTCATTTCTAAGACGAGCGTCAATATTTGAAAAGGGTTCATCAAGCAAAAGTAATTTCGGTTTTGGTGCTAATGCACGGGCAATAGCTACCCGCTGTTGCTGGCCACCAGAAAGTTGATGAATATAACTATCACTATATTCTTCTAGCTTTAAAATAGTGAGCAAGTCATCAATTTGTTTTTTTTGCTCTGCTTTACTTAATTTACTGATACCAAAGGCAATATTCTCTTGCACCGTTAAGTGGGGAAAAAGGGCGTAATCTTGGAAAATCATGCCTACTTGACGGTTTTCTGCTGGCACGCAGCTGTTATTATCACTGAGGATGAGCTTATCAATAACTATCTTGCCATGACTGGGCTTACTAAAGCCAGCGATGGCATTGAGCAAGGTCGTTTTTCCGCAACCACTGGCGCCAACAAGCCCTAGGATCTCACCTTTATTCAGACTAAGATCTAGCTCAGATAAAACAACATTGTCTTGTAATGTTATTGAAAGTTTTTGGATCGTTAACAACGCCGTCATACTTTTTCCTTGCTCTTATTTAGTAACACTATTGGTAATAAACCAAACAACACGATAAGGATTGCGCCTAAGGCACCTTGCTCTAACATTTCATCAGAAATAAGCTGATAAATTTGGCTACTTAGCGTTTCAAAATTAAAAGGTCGTAGTAATAATACTGCCGGTAACTCTTTCATTGCCTCAACAAAAACTAATAACCATGCCACCAGTATTGCAGGCATTAAAATAGGTAAATGTACTTTAGTTAAGCTGCCCGTTAAATTAACCCCCAATGATGCCGGAGCATAATCCAATGATTGAGGGATTTGTTTGATACCACTGATAATAGTGCCATTGGCTATGGCAGAAAAACGTACTACCAAGGCAAATATAATGGCGAATAATGAGCCGGATAAAATTAAGCCCGGTGGTGCAAACCCCAGAAACTCAACAATATCATTAAGCCAGTGATCTAGTGGTCCTAAAGTCGATAACATTGCCATGGCAAGTACAGTGCCCGGTATCGCGTAGCCAAAGCCTGATATTTGCAGGGGAAACTGGCGATATTTATCGCTATGCAAACGCTGATATAGACCTAATGACAAAGCAATCAATACTGCAACGGTCGCAGCAATCACTGAAATTTTCAAGGAATTAACACCGGTAGACATTAACACCGATAATTGGGCTACATCGCTGTACTGCACCGCCATAACGATTAATAAAGTAAGGGGTAGTAAAAAACCAAAAATAACCAGGGCCCAGCAAAAAATACTGCCTATAATCTGCTGGCTAAAAGATAACTGTATTAACTCTCTTGATAAGTTAGGTCGAGCGCTTTGATGTCTTAACCCTGCCCTACTGCGTTGTTCAGCTAATACCACAAACAGTACCAATAACATCAACACACTTGCTAAAGCATTGGCCGCGCCAAGATCGCCATAGCCAAGCCAGGTATCATATATCGCTGTGGTTAAGGTATTAACGGCAAAATATTGCACGGTAGCAAAATCAGCTAAGGTTTCCATCAACACTAAACTTGCGGCAACCGCAATAGCTGGCCTTGCCAACGGTAGCGCAACTTTAAAGAAACTCTGTTTAGCGGTTAAACCTAAAAGTCGGCTGGCGCGAATTAAGTTCTGATCCTGTTGCTCAAAGGCACCACGAGTCAGCATATAAATATAAGGAAATAATACCAAAGCCAGCATTAAAGCCGCGCCTGGCAAAGTACGAATATCAAAAAACCAGTAATCACTTGGTGCTTGCCAACCAAACCAAGATCGAAGACTGCGCTGTACCGGGCCGGCGTAATCGAATAGGTCGGTATAAAGATAAGCAACTAAATAGGCTGGCATTGCTAAAGGTAACAATAATAACCAGCGTAACTGCTTTTTAAAAATGAGATTCGTTTGGGTAATGATGGCGGCACTGAACACGCCAAATATTAACGCTAGCAGCACTACTAAGAAGGCGAGTAATAAGGTGTTTTCAAGATAAGTTGGCAGTACTGTTTGCCACAAATGGCTAAACAGTTGCGTTGACGCGCTAATACCACCGACTAGCATAACCAGCACTGGTACGGTAAGTACCAGTGCAATTATATAGCTAGATAACTTCCATGTTTTACTGTTATACAGTGCTATCACAAATCAAACTGTGCTTGATCTAGTAGCTTTAATGCTACTTTACGGTTTTTAGCAATATCTTCTAGCGGTAAAGTATCTGCTTTATAGCTGCCCCATGAAGCAACTAACTTAGACACTTCAACGTCTGCTCGAACAGGGTATTCCATATTCGTTTCTGCGTATAACTTCTGCGCTGGTTTAGAAACTAAAAACTCCATTAAAGCTTGGGCATTTTTTGCATTAGGGGCATATTTAGCCATGGCAACGCCGGAAATATTGATGTGTGCGCCACGGTTATTTTGGTTAGGGAAGTTAATATACACTTCTTCAGCCCATACTTTTTGTTCGTCATTTTCTAGCATTTTACCAAAGTAGTAACTATTACCTAACGAGATATCACATAATTTTTGATGAATAGCTTGCACTTGTCCACGGTCACTGCCTTGTGGTTTACGCGCTAAATTATTTTTGAATTTTTTCAGCCAATCTAAAGTATAAGCTTCGCCATGTTCACTGATCATTGAAGCAACTAAAGCGACAGTATAAGGGTGTTTACCACTGCGAGTACAAATACGACCTTTGTATTTTTCATCAGCTAAGTCTTCATAATTTAAATCAAGTTTACCTAAACGCTTCGCTGAGTAGATATTACGAACTCGAGTAGTTAAGGCAAACCAAGTGTTATCTTCAGCTTGATATTGCTTAGGAATAGCGCTACTTAAAATTGCAGAATTAACCGCTTGGACTAAGCCTTTTTCACGTAATTCAACCAAACGACTGATATCTGTGGTCAGTAAGATATCGGCAGGACTATATTTACCTTCACGGGCTAAACGTTCAGCCATACCTTTTTTGGCAAAGACCACATTAACTTTAATACCGGTTTGCTCAGTAAACTTATTAAATAATGGTTCAACAAGAAAAGGCTGACGATATGAATAAACATTAACTTCTTCGCTAGCATTAGCGATAAAACTTGTCATAAAACTAATGGTAAAAAATAATGCTATAAGTGTGCTATTAAACAATTTTTTCAACATAAATAGTGTCTCAATAAAATACTGTGGGCGAATTGTACAAGGACAGTTAAAGCTGTCAAGGCATTTGAGAATAACTCTCATTAAGACTTGTAACAGATCATTATTGTTACTTAAGTTTAATTTATCTAACTTAACTTAAACCAACAGCACCACTTACCAATAACCAGCAAGCGAAAAATAATTTTAACTTAGTTACCGATAAGTGTGTAACTAGCGTTTTAGCAAAAATACCGCCCAATACAGCCCCTGGGCCAGCAAATAAAACCACCTGCCAATAAACATCGCTATTAACTTGGGCAATTGCCGCCCAGACGCTAATAGCTGAAACGATAACAGCGGCGGCTACGACCATACTCATATCAAAATGTCGTAACAGCAGATAAATAACTAATAACTCACCGACACCAACACTTAACCAAGCAGTTACGGCACCACCGAATAAGCCAATCAGCACAAGCGCAATATAATCGACATAGTATAACTGGCTACGCTCACGGTGCGGCTGCAGTAAATAGATAGTCAATATAATGAAAAAACCTAGCAGCAATGAGAAGCAGCTAAAACTGATATGCAAAGCAGCCGGAGAGTCCACTTGGTAGAAAAACACCGCATTTAAGCCAATAACGGAAGCTATGCTGGTGACACAAATGATACGCTTAAAGCCCTGCCATAAACGTAAGTCTGTTTTTTCCGTTTTATAATGATGCCACCAAGTAACCGCACCTGCGGTCATACCAAAACATTGAATTGCAAAGCTGGTGGCAATTGCTTGTTGCTCAGAAAAGTTTAGTTTACTAAACATGGGAATAAATACCACACCGCCGCCAGCTCCCGTTGAGTTGGCGAAAATGGCGCCTAAAGTACCTAAAAAAGTAAATAGAGTATAGTCAAGCAGTTCATACAGCGTATGGCTAGAACTCAAAAGTAAACTTATCCATAGCACTAGAAACAGCACGATAAACTTAGGGTTTGATAAGCGCATAAACGCTTGTTTAGCCATAGCGATATCTTTGATAAGTTAGCCTAAGCTGTGGCTGGATTTTTCTGATTGATAAAGGCAATAGCATCATCGGATAAGCAATTTTTAGAGATATAGCTTTTGCTGGCAATATCTTTGCCCATGGCACTTTTACCTAAGCTAAAGTTAATGACAAAGCCTAACTCGGTTTCAGTAACGACAGTAACATCAGTCCATAAAATACGAGTATTTATATGAAATGACTCGGTCAATATGCCTTGTTCATCAATAGTAAGCTTAACTACACTTCCAGAAGCTTTACTAAGCATCTGTCTCATCACCCACCAAGGTTTATGATAATAAACACTAAGTGTTTCGAGAATGCCGCAAGCGATAACAAACCAAGCAGCATAAGGATTAACAGGAGTGAACAACAAAACAATCAAACCAAAAACAGTTAAGATATTGGCTTTAAAATAGGTTTTTCTATTATGCTCTAGCGTACTAGATTGCGTATAACACTCACTATAATGGACTTTATCTAAGGTAAAACTGGCAGAAAAAGAGCTTGTTTGCGTCATTGAAGATTGATTTTTTGAAGGTTGAGTCATTTAATTTACAAACACTAAAGTCGGTTAACAAAGTAAGTTAACGCTAGTTTATCAGAAGACTTACTAAAACGAGTAACTAATTGTCGCGCCAATTACAAAGTAACTTTCCTCCCAGTGTTATGAACAATAGAACAAATTATTATTCGCTTAGCTGTACTTTATCATGGTTAAACACATGTTTAGGTGTTCAATAAAGGCACAGACTTGTTGAAAGTCTTGAGTCACTATCTTTTGTTTGGGTGTCAGTAATTGCAAACAAATCACTCCTATTGCCTTGCCGCCTATTTTTACCGGCACAAAAGCGATTGCGCCATCGGCAATGACTTCACTTATCTCTTCGGTGATTAATTCACGCCAGCGAATTTCTTGATGGTCATTAATCAGCGCTGCAGTATCCGTATTAATCACCCTAGCAATGACATTTTCACTGTGTTTTATATCAATATTTATTTTAATAGCATCCTCTTCGGCATTTTTATTAACCACCAAGCGAGACTTAACTCTGGCTCTCTCATCAATCAAGATTAAAAAAGAGCTGCGATCAAAGGTAAAAGTGAAGGCGATACTTTGCAGAGCTGACTGTAAATACTCATTAAAGTCTTTGCTGCTTTGCATCAGCTTGGTTAGCTTGATAAAGCCGGCTAATAAAGCTTGTTCTTTACTGGCAGGCTCTGTTGAGGAAGCAACATCGTTGCAGGCTTGGAAGTCCTTGCTGGTAGGTAAACTGTTGATCCGTTCTATTAATATATCAGCGCCGTAGGATGACAACAACTTGCCAGCTTGACCGCGGGCATGGTCGATTCTTACCGTTAATTGCCTTACCGAAATATCCATAATTTTTGCAATATCAGCCAGTAAACGACGATAGTCTTCCTCACTACCAGCTGGTTTGGCAATAATGGCACTGAGTTTATCGGCAAAATAAATAACTTTTACCTCATCAGTACGTGTGGCTGGCTGATCTAAGGCCTTGATTAATAAATCACTCAAATTCCAAGTCATCGCAAGACCTTTAGTTAATTCATTAAAGCTGGTGCCCATTTCTTGCTGACAATATTGATTAAAATCTTCTGTTGATATCGCTTGATGATTTGCTAAGTTTTTAGCAACATCGCCACCGGCACTCCAAAAAGCGCTTTCACCTATGCGATATAACATTGCGGCTAGGTACACTTCTTCTTGCACCTCTTCGCTATAATTAGGCACCATCATTTTAGCTAGCATACCGGCATAAAATGAATTAGCCATAAGCTGAGTTAACTTTTCATAAACATTGATATCAAGGGTCTTTGTTGCCAGTAAGCTAGACACTAACTTTGCTGTTAAACAGATATTCTTAACTGTTTGTATGCCCAAGACCACTGTAGCCCGTGAGACAGTGGTGACTTTATTAATACTGAAGTGTTGAATATTATTGGAAACTTTAAGTAAGCAGGTAGATAAGCCTTGATCATGCAAGATAGCTTCACTTAACTTAGGTAAGGACGATTTATCATCATTAGAAAATTTATCTAACATTTTCGCCGTAGAAGTAATAGCCGGTAGCTCGCTATTGGCAATAAGATCAATCCATTGTTCTGTTGTTCGTAAACCTTTATTGTTCATGGACATTTCTCAATATGACTTCTTACAAAAGCATACATATAACTATGCACTCAATATGTGCTTATGTCTAAAAAAGAGCACAACTATTTCTCTGAACTTAGCTAAATACAGAGAAATAGTTATAGATAATTTTCAACAAACCACACTAAAAATTGACAGCGCTGTCATTTTTTAATAGTGTGGCATAATATTCACCATGCTAAAAATTTATCGCTTACACTATAAGAGGTGTATCGGGCTTTTTTATTTCATTGTTCTAAGGAAAAAAACATGCAAGTTATTATTTTTGATAATGCACAACAAGTTGCCATAAGTGCAGCTGAATGGGTTGCAGAGCTAATCAATAAAAAATCAAACCCTGTTTTAGGTTTGGCCACAGGCAGCACCCCAATTAGCCTTTATCAAGAATTGGTTAATAAGCATAAAGCCGGTGAGCTTAGCTTTAGCAATACCACAACTTTCAATTTAGATGAATACTTAGGCATTGATGAAACAAATGCACAAAGTTACCGTCATTTCATGAATGAGAATTTGTTTGACCATGTCGATATAGATAAGTCGAAGACTTTCTTGCCTACCTGTAATCAAGGTGAAAACCCAAGAGCACAAGGTTTAGCTTACGAAGATAAAATTGTACAAGCTGGCGGTGTCGATTTACAAATACTAGGCATAGGTGCCAATGGTCATATTGGCTTTAATGAGCCGACTTCAAGCCTGGCTTCTCGTACCCGCATTAAAACACTCACTCAACAAACACTTGATGATAACAGTCGTTTATTTACTGCTGATGAATTTCAGCCAACATTAGCCATGACTATGGGTATTGCTACTATTCTAGATGCTAGATATGTACTACTGATGGCAACGGGTAAGAATAAAGCAAAAGCAGTTAAAGATATGGTCACCGGTGCCTTGTCAGCCGTGTGTCCGGCATCATCTTTACAGCTACATGAAAACGCTATTATTTTACTTGATAAAGAGGCGGCAAGCGAGTTAGAAGATCAAGAGTATTATATTTGGGCTGACCAGCAAAACCTGAAGATAAACAAAGAGTTTGGTCTTTACCATAACTACTAAAACAATTTAAATGTCGCTGTAGTTATCAATGACAAAAAAGGTGCAAGTTAATCAGTTGATTAACTTGCACCTTTTCGATTCTAATCATGGTAAGTAGTTATAGCAAACTGAAACAAAGGCCCTGCGTGCAATGAACCATGGATTCCCGACTAAGTGATCACGGGAATGACACTTGCCTTACTTGTTTGGTAAAATTTTTAATAAAAAATTACTCAGCCATTTTCAGTAGTTCAGGTAAAAAATTCTCACTTTCCTGCGCTAGCTGACATTGCTGCTCTAAGATATCCTGTAAAATTTCTTTGGTGGTTAGCGGGTTGGCTAATACAACTCTAAAAACAATCACTTTTTCACCGCCATATCGACTCACCTCAATACGTGTACGAGAGACAAATGAACGGCCATCTTCACGTTGACGCTTTTGAATAAACTTAGTTAATTTACCCAACAACAAATTCAGCGATTTGTTAGCATCATCATCATTGCGCGCTAACAACGCTTGTACTGACTTAGGTGCATAACGATAGGTTAATAAACAAAGCTCTGGGCGAGTAATTAACTCAAAATCGTCATGCTGGTTAATAAGTTCAGCAAAATATTCGGCTTTTTCTATCGCCTGATTAATTAGCATCTCATAACCTGGTCGGCTAATGATATGCAAACTTGCATACACTAACATCGCCATGCCTGAGCGCGAGCCTTCTAGGGTGTGACTACCTAAATCTTTTGAGCCTTTACGTAATATATATTCCGCATGATGTTCAATGGCACTCACAGAGGCAGGATCTTTAAAAATAACTAAACCTGCGCCCATAGGCACATACATCTGTTTATGAGCGTCAATGGTCACTGAGTCAGCTTGTTCGATGCCTTTAAGCAAAGGACGGTACTTATTCGATAACAATGTTGCTCCGCCCCAAGCGGCATCAACATGAAAATGACATTGATGTTGCTGGGCAATTGCAGCCATTTTATCAAGAGGGTCAACATTACCGGTTTCAGTAGTACCCGCAACGCCGACAATGGCCAGCACTTTAATATTTTGCGCGCTAAGTTGTCGACATTTTTCCGCCAGCTTTTGACAATCGATTTTATTATCTTTATCGGTTGCTATAGCAATGACATTCTCTTGACCTATGCCGAGAATATCAGCAGATTTTTTCAATGAGTAATGACCACGTTCCGATACTAAAATCACTAAGTCTTGATAGCCATAATGTTTCATCGCCCGGTGTAAACCTTCTCGAGCCACGCCTCTAAAGTCACCATCGGCTTGTAACAGCTTATTTCGCGCTACCCATAAAGCCGTAATGTTGGCGACAGTCCCACCTGAGCAAAAAGAGCCCAGTGAATGCTGCGCGCTATGCATCCAACTTTTATAAAAATCATCATCCTGCTGATAGACCAAATTGTGCATCATGCCTAAAACTTGACGTTCAAGTGGAGTGAAAGCTTTTGAAGTTTCAACTTTTACTAAGTTCTGATTTAAACCCACCATCAACTTAGATAAGGGTAAAATAAAGGAAGGTAGTGCTGAGGTCATATGACCAATAAAGCTAGGACTTGAGGTATGCACCGATTGCGCGACTAATTTATCGAGTAAATGATGCATATGATCAGAAACGAATTCAGGCTGCTCTGGAATATGAGGATTAACAAAATCTTGCTCAATATCCGTTAAGGCATTTTTACTGGCAACAATATGGTTGTTTAAAAAGCCAACCAAATTTTGTGACATTTCTTGCTCAAGACGTCCTAAAGTAGAATCAGGCGCTTCCGCAATGGTAAAAATTCGATGTAATGACTCTTGCGTTGCCTCAGCAATGCGCTTAGTTGCTCTCATAGTTTTTCACTTTACTTTGCTATATTCACTTACTTGGCCAATTCCTGTTCTGTCCACACGCAAGTTTTATAATTATTGGCAATCTCTAGCCATTTCTAGCTAACACGAAAGAACGCACTTTAATAAAAAACACCGCAAAAGTCTCCTATTTTTACTATTTTCATATCATTTGAGTATAATAGCGACAAACTAATTTTCGTCAAACTAACATGGATATTGTTTACTACTTATGAACAAGACTCTCAATATAAACGTCAAAAACACATTCAACAAGATAATAGCCATTTCCCTATTAACGTTATCCACGCAATGTTTTGCCGATGATGTTTATATCGGCATGGATTATATGATGACCGATATTGAACTGGTAAGTGAAAACGCTAAACCAAGCGCTATAGCATTACGTGCTGGTGTTAGTAATAATAACATGGCTTTTGAAGCACAGTACCTAAGAGGTAATAACGATAATATTTACCGCATGACGTTCGATTTAGAGCAAAGCGTTGCGTTATATTTTGTTATGCAATCAGACATTCGAGATGGTTTTGGTATGGATGTTTCTGTCGGTTATGCCATGACCGACATGACAGTATCTGGCCCAGAGGAAACCTATAACGGTGAAGATCATTATAATGGCTTTTCATGGGGAATATCGATGCACCAGCAGATTCCCTATTTTGAACAGGCTAGCATTAGACTAGGATATCAATCACTTTACAAAGACAGTGATATTGAAATAACGAATATCTCCCTTGGTTTCACCTATCACTTTTAAGATGTACTTTTAAGAAACCCTTTAAACTTCACTCTCAAAACATTTTATATTGGCAACTCTTATGAATTCATTACGTAATCTATCTAAAATAACACTCCTTAGCTTGGCGATAACAAGCACCTTTCTCACCGGCTGTGATTCTGATAATAATTCTGAAGAGTTAGCTAGAGCCGTTGAATTAGAAAAACTGCGTGCTAATGGCACCATCATAGAAGAATTCGAAATAACCAATGGGCAAACACGGTTAAAAGCCGGTGAAACCCATCAACTCAAAGCAATAGGCACTGATAGTAAAGGTGATACCAGAGACGTAACAAGCGAATTAATTGCTTGGACTTCAAGCGATGTAACTATTGCCACGGTTAATAGTAATGGTTTAGTAACTGGCGTAGCAAACTCAGCCATTAATCAAGGTAAAGTGACTATTACGGCTACAACTATCAATGATATTTTGGGTGAAGGTGAAATGTCGGTAAGTGATGTCGCCGTTAGCTCAATCACCTTAAAACAAACGTCTCCTGAAACTGGCGATATTCACACTTGTATTGACGCCAGTATTAGCGGAGATGTCCGTTATGATGATGATTACCTCTCGCTCAATACTGTAAAAGATATGATCTTTACTGTTGATGAGCAAACCACTGCTATTATTGATAAAAATGGCATGTTATATACTTCAGCCGAGGGAATAGAAAATACCACGATTACCGCAACAATAGACGCTATTAATACACAGTTGACGGTAACGGCTGATCCTAAAGATTTAAAGACTATTGATATTTTACTGGCAGAGAAAATCACTACATTAATTACCTTAAACATAGGTGAACGTGTACAAGTTAATGCCCAAGCCAAACTCATTGAAACTGTATCAACAGAAACTTTCGATATTGACCCAAGTATAGAATGGCAGCAACAGGATACTGGTTTAACGGGCATTACTGCCACTGGCATAAATAAAGGTACCATTTTGGCACTGAAAGCTGGTATTACTGAATTATTAGGCGTCTGTGGTGGTAAAAATGCTAAGGCTATTTTAGAAGTAAAAGGTGATGCAAAACTAGAAGGCACACAAATTAATGAAGATGGTGTAGGTGTTGACGATGCCATTATCATCGCACCGTTAAAGTCAGTTGAGTTAACCTTAACAGCAAATTATGATGTTGCCCCAACCAGTTTAAATGTTTCTGAATTTGCTAACTGGGACCTTATTGGTAACGACATAGCAAAAATTGAATTAATTTCATCAGGTCTTAATACTGCACACTACAAATTAACCAGTACTTCAGCCAGTGAAGGCAGCGTTGTATTATTAGTCACCTATGACGGGATTGTTAGTAGCGTACGAATTGATGTAGAGAAATAGCATTGTCGCTAACCGCTTTTAAGCAGAAGCAAACATAAAAAAGCCGCACAAATAATTTGTGCGGCTTTTTTATAAAAGAATAAATTACATCTAATATGCTGATTTAAAATAAATTAATGCGCTAAGGTTAACTGCCAACAAATTTGGCCACTCGCTTGGTATTTCGCTTCAAATGGCGTTAATGCTAATGAAGGTTCAACCACAGGTAAAGCATCAATT
>JALJPA010000105.1 GCA_022969215.1 Colwellia sp.
CCTTAATAGTCAAGCAAAGCTAGTCCTGTGCTTTTTTCCTAGAGTTTATTATGACACTAACAACCAATACACAATTACCTTCTCTAAAGCAGTTGCCAAGTACCTACCTTGTTGAGCTTAGTGATTTTGGCGCCATTTCTTTATCTGGTGAAGAACAAAGCAAATATTTACAAGGACAAGTAACCTGTGATGTTAATAGCAGCACGGAGCAAAGCATACTTGTTGGGGCTCACTGTGACGCCAAGGGAAAAGTTTTTTCCGTTTTTAGATTAATTAATCGCTCTGCTGCTCACTTATTATTGCAACCTAAAGCCAGTATTGAAGGTTCACTTAATGCGCTGAAAAAATTTGGTGTTTTCGCCAAGGTCACTATCGAAGAGACACAAGACCTGAGCTTTATCGCTTTAGTGGGTGAACAGGCTAGTACCCTATTACAAGGTGAATTCTCGCAAGTACCTGATAGCTTAAACCCAGTAGTACAACTTGGCTCAACCAGCTTAGTTTACCTTTGTGGTGACCAACCTCGCTATATCATCATTGATGAGCCAGCAACTATTGCCTCATTGGTTAAATCATTGGCACTACCGGTGTTTTCACAAGGCGTATGGAATTTGTTAGAAATAAGCCTCGGTTTTCCAATAATCAACGGAAAAACTAGCGGCCATTACGTGCCGCAAATGCTTAACTTACAAGCGATTAATGGCATTAGTTTCACTAAAGGCTGTTATTTAGGGCAAGAGACTGTCGCTAGAATGCAATATTTAGGTAAAAATAAGCGGGCACTCTTTTCTTTACATGTTCAACTTGAACAAGCGCTACAAGTAGATGACGTGCTTGAAAAGCAATTGGGTGATAACTGGCGCAAAGCTGGTGATATCTTAGCCTACTACCAAGCCGATGATGGCAACTGTTACCTACAAACAGTTCTTGTTAATGATGGTGAACTGCCATCAATGCGTATCGCAGCACAAACTGATTCCGTAGTAACAAATCAAGCATTACCATACACGTTAGAAACTGAATAACCTGAGCTCTGGATAAATAAGCTCAATATTAAAATTATTAGGATAGAAAATGAAAATAGCTAAAAACAATGTTGTTGTTATGCACTATGCCGTATCTGACAGCGATGGCACTTTAATCGATAGTTCATATGATGATAAGCCTATGGCTATTATACAGGGTACCGGTTATTTAATTCCTGGCTTAGATGAGGCCCTTATTGATCGCCAAGCAGGTGATCAATTTGAAGTAGCGGTAGCTTGTGAACAAGCCTACGGCGAACGTCATGAAGATTATGTGCAAACGGTACCTAGAGAAGTACTTGCCGGTGTTGAAGATCTTGGCCTAGGCACACAATTACGCGCTACAACCGATGATGGTGAGCAAACAGTTATTATTATTGATGTGCAAGATGATCAAATTACTGTTGATGGTAACCACCCACTTGCAGGATTAGACTTAAGCTTTGATGTTGAAGTCATTGAAGTACGAGAAGCGACTGCTGACGAACTTGAACATGGTCATGTTCACGGTGAAGGCGGCTGTGGTCACTCACACTAAAGCCATTTAATACTTGAGCATTTAATATTTACTATTAATACCAATTTGATTAAATTTCTTCCCTACTCAGAGCTATGAACGATGTTCAATAACAAGGCGAATTTGTTCCGGTTTAGTCATTCTAAATCAAATGAATTTAACGAAGTTAGTGGTCATCGAGTAAGCTCCCAAGGGCGAGTTTAAAAGGCTTACACACAGCGTTATTGATTTTGAGAAGGGAATAACCATTCTCTTCAATCAATGCCTTGTCTCTAAGCCTTTTAATTCTCGCTGAGTGGGAAAGAACTTAATCAATTTGGTATAAATGCTCAGCTCGACATTCCCCTAAATTTAAGCCGTAAGTTTTAGCGGTGAATTTCAGCCATAAAAAAATGTAACCTTACGTCTAAGGTTACATTTTTTTTGTGTTGTTTTTTGGCTATTACACGCTTTGTTAACTATTCAGTTACTGCTTCTTCTTTTTTATCTTCGGTCTCAACTGTTTTTGATAAAAACATATCACGTAATTTAGTATCAACATCTTTCGCCATTTCAGGATGTTCATCTAAATATTTAGCCGCGTTAGCTTTACCCTGACCAATACGTTCACCATTACAACTATACCAAGCGCCCGCTTTTTCAACAAAACCATGCTTAACGCCTAGCTCAATTAATTCGCCTAAGTTATTAATACCTTGACCGTATAAAATTTGGAATTCAGCCTGTTTAAACGGTGGGGCAATTTTGTTTTTAACCACTTTTACTCTGGTTTCATTACCAATGATTTCATCACCATTTTTAACCGCGCCAATACGACGGATATCTAAACGTACTGAAGCATAGAATTTTAATGCATTACCACCCGTGGTGGTTTCTGGAGAACCAAACATAACACCAATTTTCATGCGAATTTGGTTAATAAAAATAAGCATGGTATTGGATGATTTAAGATTTCCTGTTAGTTTGCGCATTGCTTGACTCATCATTCGAGCTTGTAAGCCCATGTGTGAATCGCCCATATCACCTTCAATTTCAGCTTTAGGTGTTAAAGCAGCAACAGAGTCAACAACAATAATATCAATGGCACCAGAGCGCGTTAACATATCAACAATTTCTAAAGCTTGTTCGCCGGTATCTGGCTGAGAAATTAATAGCTCATTAATGTTAACACCAAGCTTTGCAGCATAAATTGGGTCAAGTGCATGTTCAGCATCGATAAAAGCACAAACCCTACCATCTCTTTGTGCTTGTGCTATTACTTCGAGTGTTAAGGTTGTTTTACCACTCGATTCAGGACCATAAATTTCAACTACACGACCAAGCGGTAAACCACCAGCTCCTAACGCAATATCTAAACCTAAAGAGCCAGTAGAAACAGTTTCTATATCCATGGTGGTGTTATCACCAAGTTTCATTATTGAGCCTTTACCAAATTGACGTTCTATTTGACTTAATGCTGCTGCTAGTGCTTTTTCTTTATCGTCTTTCATAGTTGCTCCGCGATTACAATCGCTATTTAATTTTCATGTTTCAATTTAATAACGCCAGTATACTGTATGACCGTACAGTATCAAGTTTTTTATCGATATTTTATTTTTATTAAAAATAAAATATCGGCCTGTACTTTTAATCAATTGATATAAAAGAATAACTTTACACTTTATATCTTTTTTATTTTTCATGTTAAAAAGTTACTTCGTATCATTTATAGTGACTTAAATACTATTTTAACTTTTTATTTTTTTGTTAAATATTCTGATATTTAACCATCATAGTGGCGGTGGGCTCACTGCAATAGTGAAACTTGTAAGGCCTTTTTGCCTTATTGCTTTTCTGGGGCTGAGGTAGGGTTTAGCTGGTAAAGCCGATACTCTAGGCATGGATAGTTATTTACTCTTGGCTCGCTTCATACCAAGGCTCTGGTTTATGAATATGATAACCTTGCCCATAATCGATACCTATTTCCCTTAACATTGTTTCAATGGCAGAATTTTCAACAAATTCAGCAATAGTTTTTTTATTCATCGCCTCAGCAGTGCGTTTAATATTTTCGACAAAAACACGATTTATTGGGTTAGTGTCCATATCTTGTACAAAAGCACCATCAATTTTGATTATGTCTACTGGTAGTTTTTGTAAGTAGCTAAATGAAGATAAGCCACTACCAAAATCATCTAATGAAAATTGACAGCCAAAAGCTTTCATTTTATTAATAAAATATAACGCTGACTCTAAATGGCTTATTGCCGAGGTTTCCGTTATTTCAAAGCAAATTCGCTCTGCTGAAATCTGGTACTGTTCAAATAGGCTAATGACCTGATCGTATATATCGCGATCGGCTATGGTCACACCCGATAAGTTAATGCTGTAACTGCTAGTGTCATCAGGAGATGAAGCAAGCATTTTAAAAGTATGCTCAATAACCCACTGGTCTACTTGCCTAATCAAACCATACTTCTCCGCAGCAGGAATGAAATGAATAGGCGGTACTAACGCTCCTTGCGAGTTTTTCATTCGTATTAGTACTTCATAATGAGAGCCCTGTTGTTGGCTAAGAGATTTAATGGCTTGTCGGTATAAAAGTAAGCGATTCTCTTTCAGTGCTTCAGCGACATCATGTACAGCTTCCATTTCTTTAGCGTGTAAAACCAGTTGCTCATCATCACTTTGATAAACTTGTACTCTGTTACCGCCTTTCTCTTTGGCTAAGTTAACCGCCTGCCCCAAGGATGAGTACACTTGCTGTGCATCAAAAATAGAATGATCTAAGATAATGACACCAATACTGGCGGTAATACCGGTATCTTGTTGATAGTCGACAATACGAATTTTTTGTATGAGTAGGCGAATTTGATGGGCAAAGCTTTTTGCCTCACTAAATAATAACTCAGGCAACAGTATGGCAAACTCATCATTACCTAAGCGGCTAATAATGGCATTATCAGGAAGAAACTCTCTTAGACTTATCGATATTTGATGTAAGAATTTATCGCCAACGGCATAACTAACACTATTATTTATGACTTGAAATTTATCCAAGTCAATATGCATCACCACACCGGATTTATTCATTGCGATGGTGTTAGCATTAATTGAGTTATGGGTAAGTATACGATTAGCTTCAATATGCTCAAATAGCTGCCGATCAAAGTTAACTCGATTGGCTAAACCCGTTAATTGATCATAATTATCCACATAGGCAAGCGCTTGTTCAACTTGTAACTGCTTACGTAAACTGTGTTTTTGTTGGCGGAAAAAAGCATAAATAAATAAAGTTAGCAGCAACCAGATAAGTACGGCTTTAATCAATCCCTGGCGATATAAATTACTACTATATTGTGGCGATAAACGTATTGCTAATTGCCAGCGAGTATTTGGAATGGCTTTAACAAAGTTGAAAGACTTTAGCTCTCCGCCAGAAATTAATTCACTGTATTTACTATCATCCGTTTCAGTGGTTAATTCTATCTCTCCAGGGGAGTCGGCACGCATTAAAAAAAGTTGCTGGTGAGGTAATTGATATTTTTTTAGTACATTAATTAAAATATCAGGATTAAAAGCTACAAAGAAAAAAGCACCTTGACCCGAATTGGTAGCCAATGGCTGTAACAAGTCAAAATGAATGCTACTTTTACTGCGGTGTAAAAAGAGTTTTTTTTGCACGCCATCAGCTATTGTTGTCGCTATTTCACTTTCACAGTCAGGTAAAAAGTTTCCGGTTATATGCTTTAAACTTCCTTGACCTTTACTGTCTATTAAAGCAAATAAACGTGTGTTATCAATATCATTTCGCAGCGACGTTAACACTTGCATATATTCTTGCTGTGAAGCTTGTCCAGATTTTTTCTCTAATTTATCTATGGCATTCAGCTGCTTTTGCTGGAAGAGATCAATTTCTAAACGCAGTTGCGTGAAATACTCTTGATAATCCGAAAGGATACGGTCGGTTACTGAGTCCATCAATGACTCTTGGTAGCTTTGATGGATACTACTGGCGGAGAAACTCTGTGATACCAACAAAAGTAAGATCAAAAAACTGGTTAAAATAACAACGCGTTTGGACGTACTTAATGCTTTAATCTCTTGCTGTGTGTATGACTTCTTCAATCAGTTCTCGAAATTTTCACCTAGTGCTAATTAATATAAACAGTCACCATATTTTACGCAAGTACTATAAAGTGTCAAAAGTTAGTGTGCTAATTTTTTCCGAGCAATCTTAACTATTTGCTCGGAGATTTTTTTATTAACACCTTTAACCAGCACCCAGCTATGCCAATATAAAGTCTCAACTAACTCTTTATCTGGGCATAGATTGATTAATTGCCCTGAATGTAACTCTTCTTCAATTTGTAATTTGGGTAACAAGCAATAAGCAACACCTTGTTTTACTAGCGCAACAAATGCCTCCGAAGAGCGTACGCTATGGCAATAATACTCACTAGCAGCTAAATTGAAATGCTTGGCAATATAGCGAACATGCATATCATCCTTATGGTCATAACTTATCGCGGGTGCCATTTCTAACGACTTTTGGTTAACGCCATCAGGAAAGTACTCTTCGGCAAAACCCTTACTGGCCACCAAGCAATACTCCATTTCACCAAGTTTGAAAGAGCGGTAACCTTTTAGCGGCTGTTCAATAACACTTACCGCGCCAATGGCTTGCCCACTGCGTAACTTATCTAAAGTGCGCTCTTCATGTTCAATAATTAAATTTAACTCAACTAAGTGATTTTTAAGTACTGGCGTAATGGCCTCAATAAACCAAGTAGCGATACTGTCAGCATTTACCGCTAAAGAGATTTTCATCGGCTTTATCGGTTTATCCGGATACAATATCGGCACAAGTTCATCTTCAAGTTGCTTAACTTTTTTAAAGTGGCTTAGTATTTGTTCGCCAGCCAGTGTCGCAACAATGGGTTGGTTACGAATAAGTACTGGCTGCCCTATGTGTTCTTCTAGCGCCTTTATCCGTTGAGAAATAGCCGATTGAGAAATAAACAGTTTTTGCGCCGCTAATTCAAAGCTTTGTAGCTCAATCACCTCAGCCAAGGCCGCAAGGTGTTTATAATCAAAGTTTGCCATAAAGTCCTCAAATACCGATTCTATTAAGTTTTTTCCTACTCAGAGCTTGTCAGCGGTTTGAGAACAAATAGAATTATTTTGTATATAGTCACTCTATATCAAAGAAATCCTGTGCGGTTATCTAATCGCTGACAAACTCCCGAAGGGCGAGTTTAAAAGGCTTACAGCCTGCGTTATTGATTTTGACAAGGGAATAACCATTCTCTTCAATCAATGTCTTGCCTCTAAGCCTTTTCAATCTCGCTGAGTGAGAAGAGACTTATTGGAATTGGTATTATATACCCACAACCTCAGTCATAAGTTTTACTAATGATAGTTAATTATTATTAATTATAATTAAACTGTAAATTAGTGCAAACTAGCGTTTATTAACTACCCCTGACTATTTTACCGAGTACCATTATGAGCTTATTAGTTTTAGCCAAAGGCTTTACCCTAACATTAAGTATGATCATGCCCATAGGCACACAAAATTCTATGCTGATTAACCAAGGCATTAGTCGAAATCATCACAAAATGACTGCGGCTCTTTTTGTACTTTACGATACGATATTAATTAGTTTAGGTGTGCTTGGCGGTAGTATTTTACTGTCACACAATGCGACTTTATTCAACATACTGACTTGGGGTGGCATCATATTCCTAACTGTTTATGGCTTAATGTCAATGAAATCTGCATTCAGCCAAAATAGTAGCTCTGATGATACTGTCTTAAAAAAGAAATCAGCCAAAATTGTTTTCTTAACAACCTTAGCTGTTACTTTTTTAAACCCCCATGCTTATATTGATACTGTTATGGTCATTGGTAGTGTTGGTGGTCAATACTCAGATGAAGTAAAAGTATATTTTCTTATTGGCTGCATATTGGGTTCATTAACGTGGTTTAGTTGTTTAGCACTTGGTGCGGCTAAACTTTCCAAACAATTAAGCAGACCAAAAGTTAAAAAGACCATAGATATCGTTATTGCTTTAGTTATGTGGTTAGTCGCTTGGTCACTGTTCAATAGCTGGATGGCGAGTTAATTACATTACATTACATTACCTGAACATAGGGTCTGTTGATCTTTCGAGATGACTTTACAGCAACATGTTTGATATTTAGGCAAGACAGAGCATGTGAAGTGTAGCTAGCTGCATGAACATACGATAACGCTGTATAAATTTCAAACAAGTGCTGCCCTTTGGGTTCATTTAAACGAACTTACTCCTTGTTGCTCGCTTTCTTAATAGAATAACTATGAAACAAAGCTTGCGCCGCGATTAAGCCCGTTTTAAATTGAATGAATTTTAACCCTGAAAGATCAACAGACCCTACTAGCTGACAATAATTGTTAAAAAGTTAAGAAATGCTAATAGCCCTTATGGCATAATCTAGCGGTAATACCAATCGGTAAAATCATCCCTAGTACTAGGCTAACAACAAGCTAGTAATAACATAAGAGTTTTAGCATTTCATGACTACTGCCATAAAAGATCTTTCATCACACACACCTATGATGCGCCAGTACTTAACCATTAAGGCTGAGTTTCCGCATATATTGATCTTTTATCGCATGGGCGATTTCTATGAGTTGTTTTTTGATGACGCTAAAAAAGCATCGGACTTGTTAGATATTTCCCTTACCGCTCGCGGTAAAACAGGTGGTAACGCTATTCCCATGGCTGGCGTGCCTTATCACGCGGTGGAGAATTACTTAGCAAAGTTAGTCGCTTTAGGTGAATCAGTCGCTATTTGTGAACAAATAGGTGACCCTGCTACCAGCAAAGGCCCGGTTGAGCGTAAAGTAGTACGAGTCATCACTCCAGGTACGCTCACTGATGAAGCTCTACTAACGGATAGACAAGATAACCTCATTGTCGCCATCGTTGATAACCAATCACCACAAGCAAAACTAAAAACTAGCTCAGCTCCGGCTTTTGGTCTGGCTTATTTAGATATGGCTAGTGGCCGCTTTGTCTTAACTGAGCCACAAACCAGTGAGCAACTGCAAGCTGAACTGCAAAGATTATCTCCAGCGGAATTACTTTACAGTGAGTCAATACAAGACTTTAGTTTAATCGAACAAAGAAAAGGTCTACGTCGTCGCCCCGAATGGGAGTTTGATCTCGATACCGCCATTAAGCTATTAAATACCCAGTTTGAGACTAAAGAATTAACCGGCTTTGGTGTTGATGATAAGCCATTAGGCTTAGCAGCCGCCGGTTGTTTATTTCAATATGTTAAAGATACCCAACGTACTGCCCTGCCTCATATACGCGCTATTATTTGTGAGTCAGCCAATAAAGGTGTGGTACTTGATGCAGCCACTAGGCGAAATTTAGAGCTGACCCAAAACTTGCAAGGTGGTTTTGATAATACACTGGCATCGATTTTAGATAAATCCTCCACGCCAATGGGTTCGCGTTTACTTAAACGTTGGTTACACTTCCCATTACGTGACTTAACTGTGCTGCACAATCGCCAAAATACTGTCAGCGATATTATAGCGTTAGACCTAATCACGCCAATTCAGCCAATATTAAAGGGCTTAGGCGATATTGAACGTATTGTTTCGCGTATTGCTTTAGGCTCGGCACGACCACGAGACTTTGCTCGCTTACGTCATGCACTACAGCAGTTGCCAGAGCTACAAAATGAGTTACAGAGTGGGTCACAGAATGAACTACCAAGTGAGTCACCCGAGTCAGCTACTAATTACTTAAACACCATTGCCCAACAAAGCCAACCAATGCCGGCGTTACAAGGCTTACTTGAGCATGCCATAATTGAAAATCCACCGGTACTTATTCGCGATGGCGGCGTTATTGCCCCGGGTTATAATAGCGAACTCGATGTATTACGCGATTTAAGTGATGGCGCTACTGAATTTTTAGCACAGCTTGAACAACGCGAGAAAGAAAGTACCGGTATTCACTCACTAAAAGTTGGCTACAACAAGGTGCATGGATTTTTCATTGAAATGAGCCGTACCGCTGCTGCTAACGTCCCTGATAATTATATCCGTCGTCAAACCTTAAAAAATAATGAACGCTTTATTACCGAAGAATTAAAAGAACATGAACATAAGGTACTGAGCGCGCAAAGCAAATTTTTAGCCCTAGAAAAAACACTCTATCAAGAATTATTCGCTAAAGTTATGCCCGATTTAGCGCAATTACAGCAATTAAGCCAGGCTATCGCCGAGCTTGATGTGTTAACCACCTTCGCCGAGCGTTCGTTGGCGTTAAACTATGTTAAGCCAAACTTAGTAAAAGAGGCAGGTATAAGCATTGATGCTGGTCGTCACGTTGTGGTTGAGCAAATGACCAACAATGCCTTTATCGCTAATCCGGTATTGTTAACCGAACAACGCAAGATGCTCATTATTACCGGACCAAATATGGGCGGTAAATCTACCTATATGCGCCAAACAGCCTTAATTGTTTTGCTTGCTCATATCGGTTGTTATGTCCCTGCTGACAGTGCAACTATCGGCGTAGTTGATAGAATATTTACCCGCATTGGCGCCTCAGATGATCTAGCCAGCGGTCGCTCTACCTTTATGGTCGAAATGACGGAAACCGCGAATATCTTGCATAACGCTACTGACAGAAGTTTAGTATTACTTGATGAAATTGGTCGAGGAACGAGTACTTACGATGGCTTATCACTAGCCTGGGCCTGTGCAGAAATGCTGGCACTTAAAACTAAGGCCTTTACCCTCTTTGCCACGCATTATTTCGAATTAACTATGCTAGCTGAGCAAATTGAAACCCTTGCTAATGTCCACTTAGATGCCATGGAGCATGACGATAAGATAGTATTTATGCACGCGGTGCAAGAGGGAGCAGCAAGTAAAAGTTTTGGTTTACAAGTAGCGCAATTAGCAGGTGTGCCTAAACTGGTGATAAAACGTGCTAAGCAAAGGTTAGCTGAATTAGAGCAGCAGCAAGCCCCCACGGTGTTGACTGCTACGCCGATACAAAGTGATGCTTTTGAGCAACTGAGTTTAGCCCCAGATGAACACCCAGTATTAACAACACTTGCCGATACCGATGTAAATGATTTAAGCCCGAGACAAGCA
Source organism: Colwellia sp. (assembly GCA_022969215.1). Lineage (GTDB taxonomy): Bacteria > Pseudomonadota > Gammaproteobacteria > Enterobacterales > Alteromonadaceae > Colwellia. The sequence continues at coordinate 10,692 of JALJPA010000105.1, forward strand.
TTAGAGTTACTCTTTTCTTTAAAGGAACATCTTTAAAGGAACAACATTAAAAGAGCAACGTTAACTATTAAATAACAAAAGCAGCCATTGAGTTAAACATGCTCAGCTCGCTGCTTTTTTTTGTCTGAGGTTTAGTGCCTAAGACTTAGTGTTAAAAAGGCGCTACCTCATTTCCAAAAGTTGATAAAGGACTTATAAAGTTTAAGCTGTAGAAACGAAAAAAGCCTCAGCATTACTTTTATAATTAGTAATTCTGAAGCTTCGTTACTTCATAGAGAAGTTATATGGTGCCCCGACCCGGATTTGAACCAGGGACACGAGGATTTTCAATCCTCTGCTCTACCAACTGAGCTATCGGGGCATTCCTTGAAGAGTGATACTCTCTAAAGAGCGCGTATAATATAGTTAAAAATTATCACTGGCAACCGTTTTATAATAAAAATCAGCTTAAAGTTTAATTTAGTACTTTATTCATACATTACCGTGTATTAAGTGTGCAATGATTATCCTAAAGCTTACAAATTCTCGTGTTTTAACACCCCTTGTCAACTAGCACCTGACTAACACTCACCTATACTTAACTAGACACAGACATTAGTTAAGCTATAGGGTTTATTTCTGATAAGTTACCGGCGTTATTTCTTTGAGGATAAACATGCCGTCCCAATAAGTGGACCATTCATTTGCTGTCAGTGTCTGTTGATAATCATTAGCAAAAGCTTCCAGATCACTGCCCTGTAGTGGTAGGTCTTTATTTTCAATGTAATTAATGGCTGATGTTGTCGTTTGCTTAAAAAGTCGCTCTACTGAGTTTCGCTTTGGCTTAGTAACTTCTTTGTTTTTTAAATCAATATAGCTTAGGTATTGCCCTTGTTCACCAGTAAAGTGCACCATGTAATAAGCATCGCCAAAGGCATTACTAACCACTTTACCGGCATTAACTTGCTCGTTGCCCTCTTTAGTTAAATGCCAAGTATGCGCCCAAACGATAATTTTCTTATCGGGATATTGCTCAGCCCACCATTTGATATTTTCGCCCATTTGTCGACTGCGGTTATCACCAAGTTGCCATTGCCTTTTGGCTTGCGCAACTAGCCCTTTTGTTACGCGATACCAAAAGCTATTATTATCGAGTGACTTATGTTGCTCAAAATTTCTAGCTAGGGTATCAAGTTGGCTAAAGAAAAGCTGTTCTTGCTCTATAGGAAAGCGTACGTCAGAACCATCCAGAACTTGTTGGAGTTGCAGGGAAAACACTTGCCAATTAGGGCTATTTACCCAAGCGTTATCAACTACTCGTTGCGCTTTAGTTAAGTCCGTAACCAGTCCGGCTAAAGATAGGCCGCCGGTATGTTGGCTATCAAAGCCGACCATAGTTAAAGGGTTGTCGGTATTAAGCTGTTCATTTACATAATCAAATAAGGGCGTAACTTCTTTACTATTCGCATACATATAGAAGATATTGCCTGGTGCTAATTTTTTTATTGATTGGCCATATTTAGCATGTTGCATGATTTCTCGCACATCGTACATACCACTTTCTAAAATAAACAAATCAAAACCATGATGCTGATGTAGATATTTTATCAAAGCCGTTTTCAGAGCAAAGACACTCGCTGCGCCATGGGTTTGCTCACCTAAAGCTAGGATCCTGACATGTTCAATCTTTTTTGCAAATGCTGCTAAATCTTCATTGGCCAATTGTCCTGAGCTATCAAGATTGATGGCGAGGTGATTTGCTAACAATTGCTGATTAAGGTTTTGCTCTATCGCAATGGCTGTAGCAGGAATACTCTGCTTATGGCTGTTTTTCTCAATACTACTTTGCTCAATAATACTCTGCTCATGACTGCATGCTGTTAACAGTAATGCACATAGTGGTATAAGGTAATTTGAATACATGGATTCATCCTTGAAGAAAGTGACATCAACTAGGTTGATGTTTACATTCAAGAAATAATAACACATTGAATTACTGCCTGTTATTCCAATAAATACTGGGCTATAACAAGACTAGAACGAGGTCGAAACAAGAGTATTACAGTTCAAACTCACTAAAATCTAAGTCGGTATTTGGTGATGTATTAGTATTACTTGGTGGGTCAAGCAAGGAGGGTTGTAAGTATTCTTCGACTAAAGGCTCAACTACTTGTTCAGCTGGTTTTACCTTTAGCTGATTCAATTTACGTTTTTTGCGTTGCAGACAACGTCTAATTACTTTCTGTTTCTCATCGTTAGTAAAGTTAATCCATTCTTGTCGTTCATCACGCGAGCGCATGCAACCTCGGCAAAGGCCTTTCTCATCAGACTCACAAATGCTGACACAGGGGCTAGGAACGTCAAAGAATTCTAATTGCACTTAACCTCACTTACTAAACAAAAGTAGAAAAAAAAAATAAAAAAAATGCGCGATAAGTTAAGTATAACTTATCAACGCATTTTTATAACAGCAAGCATTAATAGCGAAATTAGCGCTATTAACAGTAAACCAGCTTAGGCTAGTTTATCACTAGCAATATGATATTCAGGGTCTTCAATTAAGTTAAGCTCAACCAGCTTACCTGCTTTATCTAATAATTCCTTACACTCTTTGTTTAAGTGTTTTAAATGCATGGTTTTGTTACGCGATAAATAACGTTCAGCTAGGGTATCAATAGCTTCGATTGCTGAGTGATCAACAACACGCGCATTTTTAAACTCAACAATCACATCAGCACTGTCTTTTTCTGGGCTAAATTGCTCAAGGAAATTAGCAATTGAACCAAAAAATATTGGACCATTCACTTCATATACCGTTGAGCCACTTTCATCGATACTACGAGTAACTGCGATATGTTTGGCATGTTCCCAAGCAAATACTAGCGCCGAAACAATAACACCCACTATAACGGCTACCGCTAGGTCTGAATAAACTGTCACCGCTGAAACCAAGATAATAACAAAAGCATCGGCTTTAGGCACCTTGCCTAATATACGTAGACTTGACCATTCAAAAGTACCGATAACAACAATGAACATTACGCCAACAAGTGCCGCCAATGGAATTTGCTCAATTAAACCCGAGGCAAATAAGATAAAGCCTAACAATGCTAACGCTGCGGTAATACCTGATGCACGACCACGACCACCAGAGTTAACATTGATCATCGACTGACCTATCATGGCACAACCACCCATACCGCCGAAGAAGCCAGTAGCCGTATTTGCCGCGCCTTGAGCAATACACTCTTTATTACTGCGACCACGAGTACCGGTTAATTCATCAATTAAAGTTAAGGTTAATAACGATTCAATTAAGCCGATTGCCGCAAGTACTAAGGCAAAAGGAAAAATGAATTTTAAGGTTTCAAGTGAAAATGGCACATCGGGAATGCCAAAGGTAGGTAAACCACCCGCAATAGAGGCAACATCACCAACTAGCTTAGTATCGAGACCAAGGCCAAACACTAAGAAAGAAACGCCGACAATAGCCACTAAGGTTGAAGGCACAGCTTTAGTTACTTTAGGGAAGAAGTGTATAATTGCCATGGTTAAAATAATTAAACCGGCCATGGAGTACAGCGGAGAACCCTGCATCCACTCAAGCTCACCGGCAGCATTGGTTACTTTAAATTGGCCAAGTTGTGCTAAGAAAATAACAATAGCCAAACCATTTACAAAACCAAGCATTACCGGGTGTGGCACTAGGCGAATAAACTTACCTAACTTAAATACACCAGCCAGCATTTGCAGTATCCCAGTTAGTACAACCGTTGCAAATAGATATTGCAGTCCCATATTATCAACCGGTACATCCATGGCTTTTCCCATCGCATTACCTGTTGACACAAGAGCAACCATAACTACTGCCATAGCACCTGTAGCACCAGAGATCATTCCTGGACGCCCACCAAACACTGCGGTAATTAAACCAACCATAAAGGCGGCATATAAACCAACTAATGGGCCAACACCGGCAACAAAGGCAAAAGCTATCGCTTCCGGGACTAATGCTAAGGCAACGGTTAGGCCCGATAGCACATCATTTTTCAGGTTGGACACTTTACTGGCGTGTAATTCAAACATTATTATCTCATTGGGTTTAGCGCAATATCTAACACCTCAGGTGAATAACATTGCGAATTCGAATTGGCGAGCAGGTTTTATCGGTCTAATAAAGATTAAGCATAGACAAAAACAAGCAAGTTTTCTGTGATTTTAAGGCGCGGGAATACTATAGATTTAGAGGGGAAAAGTCAATATTTGCTTACTTTTAGGACATATACCCATGACACTTTAATATACGAGTTTCATGGGTATAAGTAAGCAAATCAATTTTGCAAGGTAGCGCTAAATTAGCTACCTGCTGCTTCGCGTTGCTCTAAAAAGGCTTTGATCTCATCTCTAGAGCTTAAAATATGATGTTTTAATACCGCAACAGCTTGGTCAATATCCCCTGTTTTACAAAAGGCCAGTAATTGATTGTGCTCTGGGCCTGCTTTAGAAATACCACCAGCCCATAATAAATGCATACGAATGTATCTATCAGCATTTTTATTCAGGGTATTGACTAGATCTTGTGTTTGCGGACGGTTAGCCGCTGAATATAAACAGTTGTGATAACGTGAATTAAGCGCACTCCAGGTATTAGCCGCGTGCTCTTTGCCAAGTGCTTTATCTAATTGCGCTAAGATATCACCAGCTTCAGCTAATTTTTCACTGGTTAATAG
>JALJPA010000106.1 GCA_022969215.1 Colwellia sp.
GTAGCTAAGACATTATGAGCAATACGCGCGACAAATGTTTTCACTGCAGAGTCTTGACGAAACTTAGGCAAGGCACGCCAAATATTTAAAGCAATCTCTTGAAACAGTTCATCCTGAATAGCAACTTTTGCCTCAAAGCCGGTAATGATATGACGCAGCAGTTTTTCGTGCTCCGTCATCCACTGGGTGAATAGTGCTTGGTGATCTACAAAAGTATGATGATCCAATTCGCTTTCCTGGCAGTCAATTTCCTTAGTCGTAGCAAAGGCTAATTGTGCTTTTGAGAATGTTAATTTACCAGAATTTAACATAATACTTGCTTATGGATCATCATTTAATCATCAGTCCAATCATAATTCACGTCATCAAGAGCATGTACTAGCTGAGGTCAACGCACTAACTCAGCGCACCTGCACTACAAACTAACTAAGCGCCATCACTACTTTTTCTGATTTAAGCCTTTGAGCCAATATCAGTACTAAAACTGCGGTTATAGCGATGGTGACACCACTAGTAGTAAAAACGGCTAACCAATTCACATCAACGCCTTTAAAAATATCTTCAATGATAAGTGACTGCCCAGCAATGGGTAACCAACTTAACCATTGTGGCCTGTCGTCCATCATCATAAGCATAAATGGTATAAATGCCGGTACACCAAGAATCATAGTTACCGTTGACTGTGCTTCTTTAAAACTTTTAGCTTGAAAAGCAAAGAAAAGTTGCAATGCTGAAGCAAAAAAACAAATAGGTATTAACAATAGTATTAATACCAGCGTAGAAGATAAGCCTAAGCTAAAGGTTGCGCCTATCTTTGTTAAGTCAATAAAACCAACTGAGATAGAGGTGAGCACTAAGAGCAACACTACCCCGATAACTGAAATAGTCGAGGCACCAATTAGTTTAGCTATGACTATTTTTAAGGTACTGACCGGTTGACAAAGTAACATTTCAAGTACGTTACGTTCACGCTCACCGGCACTTGAGTCTATGGCAACTGATAAACCAGACATAAACGCTGCAAGCATTAAGTACATACCTAAGATCATAGCGATCAGCATAAAGGTGGCATCAGGTTTGGCGGTATCTTGCTCAACTAATTTTATCGGATTTAATAATCGCACATCAACACCGCGCAACTGCAGACGTTTATAACCAATAGTCATTGAGAATTCACGCACGGCACTATTAATACGACTTACAGGCACTAAAACAGCTTTATCGGTATAATCAGCTTTTAAATGTATTTTTATTGGCTTACCTTCAGCCATATTCTGTACGTAGTCTTCAGGTATTTCTATAGCAATATTACGATCATCCCAAATAGATTTGTCACTTTCTGGAATATCAGCAAATGCTAAAATATTCTTATCACTTAAATGGGTGATTAACTTAGGGGCATATTCTGCACCAGTAAACTTAATATAAACCGGCGGTTGATCCACCGATTTTTCAATCATTATTTTTGTGCCTACCACAATCATAATGGGAGCTAATATGGCGAAGCCGAGTGCTGCCATTAAAGCGCGTTTATCACGAAAAGCTTCTTTATACTCTTTTACAATAAGCGCTTTTAGTTGGATGAAGTCTAAGTTCATTATGCAGCTACTCCTTCATCTGAACCAATCAATTTAACAAAGGCATCTTCAAGTTGTTCTTCACCAGCAAGGTCACATAACTCTTGTGGCGTACCTTGTGCTGCTACCTTACCGTTAGCAACAATAATCACCCGATCACATAACGCAGCGACTTCTTGCATCACATGGGATGAAAACAAAATACAGTGCCCTTTAGCTTTAAATTTAGCCAAATGATTACGTAATACTCGTGTACTCATAACATCTAAACCACGGGTTGGTTCATCAAGTACAAAGTTTTTTGGCTGATGCACCAAAGCTTGCGCGAGTGTGACTTTCATTCGCTGTCCTTGTGAAAAACCAACGGTTTTACGGTGAGCTAACTCTTCCATATCTAAATCTTTGAGCACTTGTTCTATCGCTTGTTTTTTGGTTTCGCCAGTCATGCCATGCAAACTAGCAAAGTAATCTATTTGCTCGTAAGCCGTTAAACGTTCATACAAGCCAAATTTATCAGGGAAAACACCTAAATTAGCACGTGCTGCAATTGGGTCTTCAGTAACTTTAATACCGTCAATAGTGGCAAAACCTTCATCAGCTGAAAGTAAGCCATAGAGGGTACGTAAACAGGTGGTTTTTCCAGCACCATTAGGCCCTAAAATACCAGTAATTTCACCGTCTTTAGCTGTGAATGAAAGGCCGTCTAATGCTTTAACGGTATTTTTTTTGTCTTTTTTATCTATAAAGCTTTTATGCAGGTTATATACTTCAATCATAATTTTTCCTTTTCTTTTTCTTTTACAAGAAATGAATGTGTCCTACTAAATACCGTTAACGCTAGTCATAAATTTTTCTGCTGGAATGTCATCAAGACACGACTCATCTAATGATTTAGGATCTTTTGTCGTTAAAAACTCATTAATTATTTTATTTGCACAAGTACTGGTCGCAACGATGTGCGCTGTATTTTTAGCTACGATATGATGACTATTTGGCAAGGTTTTCGCTGTGTACTCACCATTGCTTGGTGGAGTTACTGGATCTAAATCCCCTGATAAAATAAGCGTAGGAATATTAGCGGTAACCGCTTGGTAGAAACCGTCACTTGGACGATACTGTGGAAACAACGGACAAATATTGTCAAAGATGAAATGACCGGTATCGCCATCAAAGTTATTATTTGCATCAGCAACTTTCATTTGATCTGATATTTTAGGCACATCCTCATTACACACTATATTGAAGTGCAAACCGGTATAGACTTGTTGTTCGCCTTCAGTACTTGCCATTAAACCAATAAGTGGTTGGTAGTTACCTAAATATGCTTGATTAATAACTAAAGGCATCAATGAACGACCTCTGGTACTGTATAATTGCATACGTAAATTGTTCGTAAATTTATCTTCATCAAGGACAAATTTTGTCGGGGTACCTAAACGTGGGTGCTGAATATCAAGCACTACCGGTGCTTTAGCTAAGCGTGCTTTCACTTGTTGAAAATCTTCCAATAAGTTAGGAAATGCAGCATTACATGATTCACTGTTTTTACAGTTTTCAACTAATGAGTCAAATGCACGCGCGACACTTTGTCCAAATAAACCAATAGGTACTTCAATAGGGCCAACACCGTCTAATACAACACTTTCAAGTGACTCAGGAAACATGCGCATATACACTAAACTAGCTCGTGTACCGTAAGAACCACCATAAACATTAATTTTCTCATGGCCTAAAGCTGAACGAACAGCATCAAAATCACGAATAGCGTTCTCTGAATTAAATTGACTTAAATCACCTTTAAACTGACTAATACAGTCAGTTACATCACTTGCTTTAAAGTCTTTAATAATAGAACTGTAAACACTTTGTTCGTCTTCGAATTCGCATGATAATGGGTGACTTTCGCCGGTACCACGTTGATCAACTAAAATGATATCGCGTGTTTTTCTTACTTCTCGAAAAGTACGTTCTAAAAGTGTGGCGAGTTCAGTTGCTGCTTGTCCTGGACCGCCCGCTAAAAACATTAATGGTGCTTTATATTCGCTGTCATCAATGGCAGGTAAAACTGCAAAGTTGACCGATATTTTATCGCCATCGGGCTTTTGATAATTTTCTGGAACCTCAAGTTTGCCACACTTAACTTGTGCACGTATCTCACCTAAATGGCAATTTTCTAATGTTAAGTTATTATCACTCGCCCAGATTGTTGAGTTCATTGATAACAAACCTAGCGTAAAAAGTTGTTTCCACGTTTTTTCCCACAGTGTTTTCATTCTATCTTTCCTTAATAAAGCGTTGAACAGTTAGTCTTCGCCATTTCAGATTTATTACAAAAAACATAATAAAATCACAAAATAGATTAACCAGGTGTTTTACTATAGAAACATCAATATGATTAACAACCAAGAAATCCGACCACTTCGTGCTTACTCACCGCTAAAGTAGCCAATAAGCAATCAATTCACTCCTTTATCCCGCACAAGGGTAAAAAAGATTAAATAGCCATTCCCAAACGCGCAAATAAGGGATATGGTTTAGTCATAGCTTTTTAATAATATTGAGGATTACATATGGACTTAAATCAGTGGGTAGATGAATTATTTGAAGTGTTTGATGAAGACAAAGATGGTGTAATTAATCGCACTGAATTTGTTGAGCTAATTGATGTTTTACTGCAAGACAAAGGTATTCGCATGTGTGAAACCATTTTTAATCGTTTTGATAAAAATCACAGTAACTCTATCTCTAAAGATGAATTAAAAGATATGGTTATTGAATTAGCCCTTTAAGCTAGATTCATAAATAGCGCTAGTACTGTAAGGTTAAACGAGTTTTAGCCTTAACTTGCTCTTAGACAAAATACTTTCTTTGCTTTATAATTGAGCGTACACTCGTACACTGAACAAACTAAAGCGATGATATATGCCTTTCCAGAAAAATATTCCTGCAGAAAATTCTCAACTAACGCCCTATAGCCGCAGTGAAGAAGCCCTTAATGCAATCAGTCATGCCTTTGGCCTATTACTAAGTTGCTTAGCGCTATTTTTATTGTTAAAAAATAGCCATGGTGATATTAATCGCATCATCAGTTTTAGTGTCTTTGCTAGCAGTGGTATTTTGCTCTTTCTAGCATCAACTATTTACCATAGCTTGACCAATGTACGCGCTAAAAGCGTATTCAAATTACTCGATCACTGTGCGATTTACCTACTTATTGCCGGCACCTATACACCACTATTCGCCATAACTTTAGCCGGTCCACTGGGCTATAGCTTACTGGCTATTATCTGGCTGTTGGCTATTTCGGGTATTATTTTTAAAGTAAAGTTTGGCAATAAATACAAAAAAATATCCTTATGCACTTATTTAGCCATGAGTTTTATTTCCCTAGGCATTCTAGGTGAACTATATAAGACACTACCTGAACAAGCGGTTAGTCTATTGGCATTAGGTGGGCTAATTTATTGTCTGGGCGTATTATTCTATGTCAAAAAATCTGTAGCTTACACCCATGCTATTTGGCACATTTTTGTTTTAGGTGGCGCCACTTGTCACTTCTTGATGATTTATTGGTATGTTTAATACTGAAAATTAATAAGTTAATAGACACAAAAAAGCCACACTCTTTATTAGTTATAATTAAAGAGTGTGGCTTTTTAATGTTTACCTTTATCGGCCAAAGGCCGGAAACTACTCTATATAACTATATAAGATTGTTAATTGCAACTTCAGGGTTAAGGTCGGCGTCATAATCAACACCTTCAATACCAAAACCAAACAGTTTTAAGAACTCTTGATGATAAGCAATATAATCTGTTAACTCATCAATAGTATCAGTATCAACCTTGTTCCAAATATCAGTAACACGTTGCTGAACGCTATCTTCTAGCTCTTTATAGTTTTGACGGAAACGGCCTTGCTCATCTAAACGTGGAGAATCACTATAAATGTTCTCTTTGAATAAGTTAGCAATTTGTTCGATACAACCTTCGTAAGTACCGTCAGCTTTCATCACTTTGAACATAGCTGAAATGTATAACGGCATAATTGGAATAGCAGAGCTTGCTTGCGTTACTACGGCATTTAATGACGTAACACGGGCTTTACCATTTAAATCAGCGGTTGCTGCATTAATTGCAGTTGCAGCTCGGTCTAAATCTTCTTTGGCTTTACCAATGGTAGCTTTACCATAAATTGGCCAAGTTAATTCTTTACCAATATAAGTGTAAGCTACAGTTTTAACGCCTTCTGCTAATACACCTGCATCATTAAGCGCGTTCATCCACAATTCCCAGTCAGCACCGCCCATTACATCGATAGTACCTTGAATTTCAGCTTCATTTGCTGCTTCAACAGATATTTCATCAATAGTACGCTTTGAGGTATTAAGGTTCTTAGTGGTAACACTTTGACCAATTGGCTTTAACGTCGAAGAATAAACTTCACCGGTATCTGGATCAGTTCTACGTGGAGAAGCTAATGAATAAACAACCAAATCGACTTTGCCCATATCGGCTTTAATAGCTGCAATCGCTTTTGCTTTTATTTCATGAGAAAAAGCATCGCCATTAATATTCTTAGCGTAAATTCCTGCTTCATCAGCCGCTTTTACGAAAGCTGCAGTGTTATACCAACCAGCAGAACCGGTTTTTCTTTCTGTTGGTGGTTTTTCAAAGAAAATACCCAAGGTTTTTGCATCATGAGCAAAAGTAGCTGTGATACGTGAAGCTAAACCATAACCAGTAGAAGCACCAATAACTAAAACATTTTTAGGACCAGTAGTCGCAGATGTTTGCGATTTTACATAAGAAATTTGCTCATTCACATGCGCTTCACAACCTACAGGGTGAGCATTAGTACAGATAAAACCACGAATTTTTGGTTTGATAACCATAAGTAAACCTTTTTTATTTATATTAGTGACTCAGCTACCGTATACCATTTGCATAAATCATAGCTAAGGTTTGAAAGAGACTTTCAATAATTTTGTCACATTGTACCCTGCCTTAAGCATAAAGAGGTACGACCAGAAGGCAATGTGCTCTATCGCTTATTTTCCGCCGCCTAAGCAGTTTGGCGAGCTTGGTGTATTGCTAGCGTACTGCTCTTGCCATTGTGACTCGGTATAGGTGTGTAATGCCAGCGCATGAATTTTTTCAGCAAGCTCTTCTGCCAGCACTGCATTGATTAAGCGATGACGCTTAATCAATCGTTCACCTTCAAAAGCCTTAGCAACAATAACCACTTTAAAGTGTGACTCACTGCCTGGCGGTACATTATGGTTATTGCTTTCGTTGATCACATCTAGGTGTGAAGGCGCAAAAGCATCAATTAGTTTTTGTTCGATAATAGCGGCAATAGTCATTCTTTTCTCGCTGAATTAAGTGGATATACCAACAATATGCTGTGAATTATGACACAATAGCGGGCAAATTTTCACTGCCATTTTAGCCAATTATATGATCAGCCCTTTTATTGTTAATGATAAGAACTTATTCCTAAGCCGTTTCCCTGCTGCGCAAGTAAACCGTAGTTTACAAGCATGGGACTCAGCCGATGAGTACCTAATAAACTATATTGAAGAACAAGGTTTAATTAACGCTAATACCAAGGTGGCTATTTTTAATGATGCCTTTGGCGCATTGGCAACGAATTTTTGCCATTCGGGTAGAGAGAATGCTGAAGTAGTTTGTATTAATGACTCTTATATCAGTAGCCAAGGCATAAGCTATAACATAGAACAAAATTATTTAGACGATAGTAATATTACCCAGCTAAACTCGCTTGATGCCTTACCTAATGACATTGATGTCATTTTATATAAAATTCCTAAAAGCAAAGCAATGTTAATTGAGCAGCTTATTCAAATTAAGCAATCGGTTAGCGATAACTGTATTTTTATCGCCGCAGATCGCGCTAAAGAAATACACAGCGCCACCTTAAAAGTGTTTGAAAAATACCTAGGTACAACTAAAACCTCTTTAGCGGTAAAAAAAGCCCGCTTAGTATTTTGCCAGTTTGACTGTCATCTAACTAATCAACAGGTAAATCACTCGCCTTTTCCAACGGTATGGACCATAACGCATAAATCTACCAATGACTCACCTTCACGTGAACTTAGCATTAGCAATCATGCCAATGTTTATGCCAGAGAAAAGTTAGATATTGGCGCGCGATACTTTATTGAAAACTTACCTGAAGTTGCCGCTAACAGCAAAGTAATTGATTTAGGCTGTGGTAATGGCGTGATTGGTCTAACCGTATTGGCTAACCAACCTGAAGCACACGTGCAGTTTATTGATGAATCAACTATGGCCATCGCTTCTGCTGAAGAAAATATAAAAACAAATCTACCTGAATCAATTGAAAATTGTGAGTTTATCCTTAATGATTCATTGACCGATATAGAAGGTGGCAGCGTTGATTTGATTTTGTGTAATCCACCTTTTCATCAAAATACCGCCACCACAGATCATATTGCTTGGCAGATGTTTAAAGACAGTCATAGAGTATTAAAGAAAGGCGGAGAGTTACGTATTATTGGTAACCAGCAATTAGCTTATCATATTAAGTTACAGCGCCTTTTTGGTAACGAAACCTTAATTGCCAGTAATAATAAGTTTGTCACGCAATCTGCAATTAAACGATAAGAGAAGATAGATAAAATAATGAATTTATACAGATTACAATCAATAATTCTAGCTTCATTACTTATCAGCATTGTTGGTTGTAGTGCCGCGCCTACTCATTTAATAGTATCGCCACAAGTGAACATAGCGCCATCGAACCAGCTATCTCATAAAGAAGCACAGCTCACTGTTGTTGATATGCGGACCAGCACCCATATTATTCAAATACTGGAGAAGGATGAAGCAGCAACAATACTTTCATCCGAACAGCGTCTTGAAGATATTATTCAGGGAATTTTAGTTAAACAGTGGCAACAGCAAGGTTTATCTTTTACTGATAACGCAACAAACAAGATGACGGTTACTATAGAGAAAGCAGTCATCAGTGTTGATCAGGAAAGTGTTAGCTATAACACCCAAAGTGAAATTATCATTAAAGTTTCTATTGATAACAGCAAGCAAACCCTGACCAGTCGATTTAAAACGCGTGGCCATAGCGAAGGTGCTCTTAATGCTGATATCGCGGTGTTAGAACGTGAATTTAATCAGCATTTGAGTAGTTTGTTAAAACAAATTTTGTCCAGTAACGACATTAAAACTTTTTTATAGCAGATTGCAGGGGGCTATGCGCCTCCCCCATAATCGGTAGGTAATTATGAAACTTTTTTTTCAATTTATTATTTTAAGCACTTTGCTAATCAGTAGTACCTTTAGCTATGCGGTTGATCCAACGAACATCTATCCTAAAGTAAAATTGCAAACCTCTATGGGGGTAATTGTTGTTGAACTTGATAGAGTAAAAGCCCCTATTACCGTGGATAATTTTCTCGAGTATGTGGTAAAAGGTGAGTATAACAACACCATTTTTCATCGTATTATTGATGACTTTATTGTCCAAGGCGGTGCTTATGACGCTAAATTTACCGCCAAAAAATTGGGTAAAAGCATTATTAATGAATCGGGTAATGGTTTAAAAAATGAAATGGGGACTATTGCCATGGCCAAAGAAAACCGACCACATACAGCCAATCGCCAATTCTTTTTTAACCTAGCAGACAACACTACATTAGATCCAGGCAGAAAATGGGGCTATGCGGTGTTTGGCGCCATCGTTGAAGGTGAAGAAGTACTAACAGCCATAGCTAAAGTACCTACAGATTACAACGAAGAAATGGCTTGGAATGATGTACCAGTAAAACCAGTCATGTTAATCAAAGCAACTCTTTTACCGGCAGATAATTAAGCCAAGTTACTTTATCTATGCTAAGCAACATTTTACAAAAAAGTAACAAAAAAACTGCGCTATTTTTTGACAAAAATTCAATTATCACCGATAAATAAGATAGCTAATAAAAAAGATCACAAATAAAAATAAAAATGTGAATCAATAATAAGGCGCTAATTCTTTGCCGGTGATCATTATAACCCTAGCTAAACACCGCCATTCGTAGTGCCAAGTAGTATATTTTTTAAGGGGACTTCATGATAATTGAGCAGTTTATCGATCAGAAAATACTAGAAATGCACGCCTATGTTGGCGCTGTCATCGAGCAAAAACTTCACTATACCGAATTAGACCGCTTTATTTTAGATACCATGTCAGAGTGGACTTTATTAAGTGTTGTTGATGAAACGCCACACAGCGCTAAAGAACGGGTATTTTGGCACTTAATGCATGAAGTTAGCTTACATGGCGCGCAAGCACTAAACCAAGATCTATTTTTCAAAAGTGAAATGAGTACCTGTTTGGACTTTTTCAACGGCTCAGGCAGTTACCCTATTGACTGTATCGGCTGGCGCCCAATCGCTTAGCTAAACGAAGCTTAAATTTAACTAATCACTAAATAGCACTCAAATAACACGATCCTCTTCTGCTAGTAGCAAGCCTCTGATAGACTGAAAGTATTACCTTTTATCACCTTGAATTATTTCTTAATGACAACAAACTCTCCGGCAAAAACTAGCTCATTTAAAGAAGCAATCTTAAACAAGCGTATGCTTATTTGTATTTCTACCTGTTTTAGTTCTATTTTAAGCGCTGGTGTTCCTATTATGAATCAACAATTCCCCTCTGTTTATTTTAAAGGTAACTTCTAAATGCCAGAAAATAAAACATGGTTGCAAAGCGCCAAAATTTATTTAGAAAGACGTGTCGCCATCCTATTTTTCCTAGGATTTTCTGCCGGATTACCTATCCTTTTAGTTTTTTCGACACTTTCATTCTGGTTGCGTGAGGCAGGTGTTAGCCGTGCAAATATCGGCTATTTTAGTTGGATTGCACTCGCTTATGCATTTAAATGGATTTGGGCACCTTTTGTTGACCGATTATCGATTCCTATTTTAACTAACTACTTGGGCCGTCGTCGTAGTTGGCTATTAGTATCTCAAATATCGATTATATTTGCCCTCGTTGGTATGGCTATGAGCGACCCTCAAGTCAACCTTACTCTCTTCGTTATTTTTGCAATGATAGTGGCATATAGCTCTGCAACACAAGATATCGTCATTGACGCTTACCGCATCGAATCAGCCCCTGAGAAGTTTCAAGCAGCAATGGCCGCGGCTTATATGACCGGGTATCGCCTTGCTATGATTATGGCCGGTGCAGGATCTCTTGCTATCGCTGCATGGGCGAGTCCTAGTGATGCCTATCAACTGAGTGCATGGTCACTTTCTTACCTTGTAATGGCGGGTTGCATGTTTGTGGGCATAATAACTACTTTTATCTGTCATGAGCCGGAATACCTCGATAAGCACAGCAATAAGCTTAAACAGATAGAAACTAAACTTGAACATCAGCACATCCCTCATTTTTTTTCACGGTTTATCGCATGGCTTGATATCGCGGTTGTCGCCCCTTTTTCTGACTTCTTTAAACGTTACGGTAAACAATCTCTACTAATATTATTATTAATTGGCACATATCGAATATCAGATATTGTCATGGGTATCATGGCCAATCCTTTTTATGTAGATATGGGATATACCAAAGGAGAAGTTGCAGCTATAAGTAAAGTCTTTGGTGTTATTATGACGTTAATCGGCGCAGGTCTTGGGGGAATATTACTAACCAGATATAGTACTTATTCCATTCTTTTTTTAGGTGCTTTTTTAGTGGTTATCACCAACTTAATTTTTGCTGTGCTTGCTTTTTCCGGCAAAGATCTTATCCTTTTAACAGTGATTATCTCAATGGATAATATTAGTGCAGGTATTGCCACAACCGCCTTTATCACTTATATATCTAAACTAACCAATATAGAATTCTCAGCAACACAATATGCACTATTAAGCTCGATGATGTTGTTACTGCCAAAGTTTATTGCAGGTTTTTCAGGGGTTTATGTAGATAGTTTTGGG
Source organism: Colwellia sp. (assembly GCA_022969215.1). Classification (GTDB taxonomy): domain Bacteria; phylum Pseudomonadota; class Gammaproteobacteria; order Enterobacterales; family Alteromonadaceae; genus Colwellia. Next base: position 11,567 of record JALJPA010000106.1, read on the forward strand.
TACGTAAACTTCTTTATTAGCTCTGGTTTAATTGGTATACCCGTTTTAGGCTTAATTGTACTATTGAAACGGGTTATTGAAGAAGATAACAGCGGTGATGTGAATGAAAATTCAAAACAAATTAACAAGGTAACACTATGATAAAATTTTTCTTCTTACTGCCTATTATTATGTGCGCCATTTGGACTTGGTATCTTAGCGCTAATGATTATTCACTAAAGCAAGGTGTCAAAGGCTTTACCTACATCCTTGCCTTCAACACTATCATTGTTGGCTTCTTTGTCATGATGATTTATGTAACCCACTGATTTATCGTAAATAGTCATATTAAACATCAGCAACACAGGGTTATTTAAAGCGTAATAACTTATTCTGACCAGCTAATTACTGATACGTACTCAGACAGTAAATTAGCCCACTATATTGATAAGAAATAAAGCAAGAGCTCTTTTTATGTCATACACTTAAGCTATGTTTTTATAGGGTTTTATTTGTCTTATGTTAATTGTCGATCAAAGTGTCTTAGATGATATTAGCCGTGGATTTTCTGTACCGGCCCAGCCCAAATTACTCCTCGAATTACTTAAACTTATGGCTGAGACTAACCCTGATGTTAATGCTATCAGCGCTGCCATCAGTAAAGATATTGCCGTCAGTGCCACTATTTTAAAAACCGTTAACTCTCCTTTATACGGATTAAGTAGAACAGTGACAGATATCAAGATGTCGGTGAATTACATCGGTATTTATGGGGTAGTCATGCTAGTTACCGGCAGTTTACTCAAGAAGAGTTTTGACCCTAAAGACTGTAGTATTAATCTTGAAGATTTTTGGCTATTTACTGCTGATATTGCCAGTACAGCTATGTTAATTGGACAGAGGTATAAACCAGGAATAGCTAATGATAAGTTTTTTAGTTTAGGTCTATTTCATGCCTGCGGTGTGCCTGTAATGGCAATGAAATATAATGATTACCAAGAGCTATTAGATCAGGCATTAACTACACCTAAAATAGCCCTAACTGTAGTAGAAGAAAATGAATATGGCGTGAATCATGCGACGATAGGCTATTACGTTGCCAGCTCATGGCGCTTACCCAAAGATGTTTGCCAAATAATTTTACAACACCATGATAGAAATTTTTTGGATAGACTTAATGGCTCGCAAGGACAAGATTTATATGCTGTTTTAAAATTAAGTGAACAGCTAACTTCTTTAAAACACTCTGATTGTGCATCAGCAGACTGGCCTTATGTGCAAGTAAAGGTATGTGAGTTGCTAGGGATTGACGAAGAGACTTTAAAGACCTTAGTTACAGACTTTACAGACAGTAACTAAGGAACTAAATAGCTAGCTCAACAAATAATTAAAGGAGCTAGAAAGTCGCTTTAATTATTTATTAAGTTTTAGAATAGTCAGCGTTAAGATAAGCTGTTGGTGAATTGCCCCCAAGAAAGTAGTAAGGCTCTAAAATCATCTAAACCACAAGCCGCTATTTCATTTTGATCAAGGTGAATATGCTCATCTGTTAACATCTCAGGCAAACCTTCACCACTACCATTTAATGAACCATTCATGCTGACGTTAGTTTGAATCGAAACATCTTCGTTATTTAAGGTAATAGAGTATTCGCTTCCGGTGATGAGTATCTCTTGCGACTGACCGGTTTCAATATTGTCTATCGCTGTGAGTAAATCGGTAAGTTTGTTGACGTTATGTCCTACTTCAACTTCCATCCATGGACCTATGACCTCATGCTCTAATGAAAAGAGCGCTCTGGCTTCGCCTGTGATGGCGTCGTGTACAAATTCATATTCCATAGCCTTTCCTATAAATGGCAGTATAAAAGGGCCTACATTAAGTGTAGCAAAGCTTTACAGCTTTAAGACCAATTCTAATAAATTAAAGCGACTATTGCGCTTGCCACTGGCAAGTAACTAAGGCACTGATAGCCATTTGGCTATCTTCTTGTTGTAAGTATATTTGGCCAACAAAGCTATCTTCAGTAGCAATAACACCGACACCTTTCGGTGTACCTGTCATAACAATATCGCCATCTTCAAGGCTAATAAAGCTCTGCAACTCTTTTAATATTTCATCAGGCTTAACCATCATTAAGCTGACGCCGCCTTGCTGTTTTAACTCATCATTGATAACTAAAGACAAGTTTAACTGGCTGAGCCCTTCTTCAGGTATAGCAACAAAGTCACTAAATACCGCAGAACCATCAAAAGCCTTAGCGCGCTCCCAAGGAAGGCCTTTAGTTTTTAACTTCCCTTGTACTTCGCGCTTAGTTAAATCCAGCCCTAAGGCCACCGCAGTAAACTGCCCGCCTTGATACAAAAAACTTAACTCGGCTTCATAGTGCAAGGCATCATCATTATGCATAGCACTAAGTGTTGCAGTAATGGCTGAATTTGGCTTTAAAAACACCACCATTTCATCCGGTATTTCATTGGCAAGCTCTGTGATGTGGTCGACATAATTACGGCCGATACAAACCACTTTTGATGGTGTGACTTGCTGTAGCGATTTATCAATGGCAACTAAGGTGACTGTATTCATAAATGAACCTATTTAGCTTACTAAGTGGTATTAGCGGGCATAGTAATGAGTTACGCCTTATTGGACAAGTGGATTTTCTGACTAACGGTAAAATATAAATGCATACACTTGATCATTAAAAGCAATAGCCAAGAAAATTCAAGTAAAAGCAAGAATGCAAAGAGCGCATACAAGCTGGGATCAAATATTACCGCCAACAATGATAAACCACTGAGAATATGTAAATAGTAGAGCACCACCCCCTGTTTTTTGTTTAAAAAATCATGCATATGCGGGATAAACTGCATCACTGAAAAATCAATTATACAATGCTGTTGCAAGTGGGTGTAACTCAAGAACGGCAATATTTTTAGTAACATACCTTGGATTACTGACAGCAGGTAAAAGTAGATGAAAATAGCGGTTAACAACATGGTTTTATCTGGTAGTGCAATGAATAATGGCGTATCGGCTGAACGATAAAAACTATCGGGCAAAAAATACAACACATTAAGTATTAGCAGTGTTGCCGCAGCCAGTTGCCAGTATTTAATAGTGGTGTCGGCTATTTTACGCTTGCGTTGGTTGATCACATAAAACAAGGTAAGTGCAAACACGCCATGACTTATAACAATGAGCCCCAAGGCAAACTCGGCATAGACCATATAAACCAGCAAGAAGATAAAAATACTGATGCTAAGATACTGCCTGATATATTTCGGCATATTAGGCGCGACATGAAACATAGGTAACACTTGAAAACTCACCGAAATAATTAAGATACCCGCCCAACCAACTAAACCGAAAAGCGCATGGGTGTTGGTGAACTGCTTGTCAAGAGTAAATGGCATTGTAATGCCTGCCCTACTTGCTAACAGTAATACTCCTAACAGCAAAACCACAACCAAGGATGTTAGCGCTAATCGAAAGCTATTAATGGCATCGCTCTGGCTTATTTTTTTTACTAATAGCCAAATAATAGCGCAGAGATAAATGCCAAAACCTAAACTGAGCAGTATTAATGCCGAAATCGTTAACCAGTTTTCTGCAAAGATAAAATTTAACATTAAGGCAATCACGCCAGCACTATATAGAATATGACTAGTGCTAGCCATTAGCCTAGGCTTGGCCAAGCCAATCCCGCCAATAACGGGCAGAAATTGTAATAATGCCCCCATCATTACCATAGTTAAAAAGCCTAAGGTAAAACCGTGAGTGAGCGCTAACATATTAGCTT
>JALJPA010000107.1 GCA_022969215.1 Colwellia sp.
AATTAAAAAAATATTAATTGAAAAAAATGCCGTATTGGTTGCGCATTATTATACTGACCCTGAAATTCAAGCGCTTGCAGAAGAAACCGGTGGTTGTGTTGCCGACTCTCTTGAAATGGCTCGTTTTGGTAAGCAGCATTCAGCAGAAACGTTAATCGTTGCCGGTGTTAAATTTATGGGCGAAACCGCTAAAATATTAACACCAGAAAAAACAGTATTAATGCCTGAACTAGAAGCAACATGTTCATTAGACTTAGGTTGCCCTATAGAAGAGTTTTCTGCTTTTTGTGATCAACACCCTGACCATACCGTTGTCGTTTATGCAAATACCTCTGCTGCGGTTAAAGCGCGAGCTGACTGGGTGGTTACTTCGAGTATTGCCCTCGAGATAGTCGATATGCTTGATAGTCAGGATAAGCCGATTTTATGGGGCCCTGACCGCCACCTAGGCGCATATATAGAAAAAGAAACTGGTGCCAAAATGCTGATGTGGCAGGGCGCTTGTATTGTGCATGATGAATTTAAAGCCTCGGCATTACGTGATCTTAAATTACAATATCCTGATGCAGCCGTACTTGTTCACCCAGAATCACCGGCCAATGTTATTGAACTGGCAGATGCGGTTGGTTCAACCAGTCAATTAATCAAAGCTAGTCAAGAAATGCCCAATCAGCACTTTATTGTTGCGACCGATAAAGGCATCTTTTATAAGATGGAACAAGCTAACCCAGAGAAGACCTTTGTCGCCGCTCCTACGGGTGGTAATGGCGCAACATGTAGAAGTTGTGCTAATTGTCCTTGGATGGCAATGAATGGCCTTAAATCGATTCATGATGCGCTAGTAAGCCCGATAGGCAAAGAAATACACGTAGATGATAATGTCGCAGTCAAAGCATTGATTCCGTTAAATAGAATGCTTAACTTTGCTGCTGAGAATAAGTTAAAAGTTAAAGGTAATGCTTAGCTTAATTGCACAATTTATTCATTTATCTAGATTTATGAATAAATAAGCAGCAGTTAAACTGTTTTGCCAAAATTAAATAGCTATTAAGCTAAAATAGCCTTGCACCCGCGAGGCTTTTTTTTTACCATAGCGCTTGTTAAACAACAGTGCTGATAACACTTAAAATATCATCACAAAATTGGTGAGCTGGCCGAGTGGCTGAAGGCGCACGCCTGGAAAGCGTGTAAAGGTTTATCCCTTTCGAGAGTTCGAATCTCTCGCTCACCGCCATATTTTATAAACGGGCACCTCACTAGAGGTGCCCGTTTTGTTTTAGTCAATAAAACATACAAGTTTAGATTCTCTTAGCTAAATCGACCTGTTAGTACTCGCTAGTAAGTTAGTTATTATTTAATGCCTGTTTAACAGCCGCTAACTATTGTTCGCGGCTTTTTTCGTTTAACGATAAAGAGCAGCTGTGAAAAAACATTTAGTTATTATCAAGTGGAGCAAGATGATATTTGGCAGGCTGCGGACTCCCCAGTGGCAGTAATAAGTAATAAGTAATAAGTAATTAAAAGGTGAATAACACAAACTAGAGCTAGCAAGTTTGTGTTATTCACCTGAGCATAATTGTCTCGTACTTATTTTAACTCACTAGCAAACCAAGCAACTATCGTTTGTGTTAACTGTTTATCACTCTCAAGTAATGGATAGCCATGCATGCTGCCTTTATAAGAGATCATTTTACTCTTGGGATGGTTAGCGGCTGAAAATAGCAGTTTGGCACTAGTAAAGGTTCTGCCGTCGTCTTCTGAAGCTATGATAAGCGTAGGTTGTTCTACTAGTGTTTTACTATAGCGAGCAATATTTTCATCTCGCTGGGATGAAGAGAAAAAGCTAATAGCACTAATACTTTCTTTTTCAGCTAGGGTGATGGCTTGGCTACCGCCGCAACTAGCACCAATTATGCCCACTTTACTATTTTTAGCTATTTTACCCTTCAAATAGTCAAAGGCTATCTGTACGTCTTCGGGCCAATGTGCTGACATTTGTGACCAAGCCTGTCTCCGCTATGCTTGTGGTGATTTTTGAATCACATCGACGTTGTATTCTTCACTGATACTTTCGCCAAAACCTCTAAAGTCTAGACTTAGCGCATGAATGCCGCGTTGTGCTAATTGCTCGCCAATGGCGTTGTACATAGTGCGATTGTAATTACACTGATGCAGCATTAATACGGCTCGATTATTTACCTTTTGCGTAGTATTTTCCCCTGGATAATAATCCGCTTTCAAGGAGAAATTATCTGAGGTAGTTAAAGTGATTTCAGTAGCGAAGCTAGTTACCGAAATAAGCAAGCTGCTTAGTAATACCGAAGTAAATAGACGTGGCATAACAATTCCTATTGTTGTTTTTATAAACTGGACCCTCAAGTTAGCTATATTCTTTCAGTGCTGACAGTAAAATGCGCTTAAACGTTGAAAAAACAAGCTATATGACTGGGTTTGTAGCTTGACGATTACAGAATCAAACACGTTGCCGGTGGCTGCCTTGATATAATCGGCGCCCTTTTTTATCTTGTTAGGAAGTTGTATTTTGAGAGCAGTGTTTTTTATTATCAGTTTTATTTATCACCTTATTATCGGTTAATGTCAGCGCAAAAAGTACAGAGATAGATGGTTTACGTTTTGGTCCCTTAGCCGGTTTAGTGGGTACGTGGCAAGGCGATAAAGGTATCGGTGTTGCACCAGGAAAAACAGAGTCTAGTGCTGTGCAGATGAAGTTAATTTGAAATGTGTAGCATGGAGTCATACGTTTTAGTACCAAACTTGTTTAACCTGGCTAAACCGGCAAGCTGCTTTTGGTACTAATTCATTCTCATGGAACAGTTACCAGGAGAAATTTTTGGTACTTATTGGTTAAAACACTTAACGCTTACTGTAATAGGTTTGTATTTTTAATTTAATGTCTCGAATGTGTCTTGAGTTCAACCCAACGATGCAACACAGTAGATAAATAGCATGGTGTGTTTAATTCTTTTAGTTGTTATCATGTTCCTTGTTGAAACGCACTGCTTTAGGAATTCAATGGTTACCCTCCCAATCTTCGATGTAATTTCACTATTTATTTTAATAGTGACATCGTTTTTTTCTATATACCTCTGGTTTTTCGCTAAAGGTAAGCGCTTCGCACATAAGGTTTTATCACTTTTACTGCTCATCATTGCGACTGAGAGTATTAAGGTGCTAACTAGTAGTTTCACCTTGATCTCGTTCCTGTCATGGCTGCCTCAGGTATTTAATACTTTCCCTTTGTTACTAGGCCCAGGGTTTTATTTTTATACCTGTGCTGTAATAGGTATTAAAAGTAATTTTCAGGTGAAAGATTGCGTACACCTTACGCCATTTATAATTGCTAGTATCTACAGTGTGTTGTTGTTCAATTATCAAAGCGTAGATCAACATTCTCTTACTTCTACGTCAAATAACTTATGGCAACAAGGCTTTCACGTACTGTATTATTTGGTGTTTGTCACCTTCGGTGGTTATTTGTTGGCGTCCTTTTTAGTATTTAGAAATCAAGGGGTAAAACTAGTACAGCTTTTCTCCAACTTAGACTCTTATCGACTAAACTGGATGCGATCAATTTTAGTTGCAGTTACGGCTATTTATATTATTCGTCTCGGGTTGTTTTTAATACCCTCTGCCGATAGAAATTTTTATATGATCTTGTTTATATGTTTAGTATTAATCTCGCTTTTTTTATTGATTTTTAATGGCCTGAACCAACACTCAATGTTTGTTGATACTAATTTGATTGATTTGCTTACTAACAATAATGCTGACCATACTAAACGAAATAGCGACTCCGTAATTAAATTTACAAATAACCAGGCTCAAGAAATTATCGATAAATTTAGGAGCAATAAATGGTATCTCGATCCGGAACTCACCCTTGCCGAGGTCGCTGATAACATGTCGCTAGACCCCAAGCTTTTATCAGAATTGATTAATATAGAATTAAAACAGAACTTTTTTGAATTGGTCAATGGTCATCGTTGTGAATATGCAGCCAATTTACTCAGTTCAACTAAAGACAACATCTTAAACATTATGCTGGCATCAGGTTTCAACTCTAAGACGGCATTTAATCGGGCTTTTAAACGTCATTTTAATTTAACACCTTCCCAATATCGAAAAAACATCGGCACCAATCGAATGTAACAGTCTGATTTTTATTATATATAAAGTGGTACTTATTTGGTGCCACTTTCTTTTTGATATTTATTTGCTATCGGTACGACTGAGCAATATACCTTCCATATACTCTGCATTCTAAATCACTTGGTCGCCTTTAGAATTAAAAGATAAGTTTATCAATAGAAAATTCTGAACCTACCAGCCTACTTAGGATAATTTCTTGGAATGAAAATATTAAAAATAGCCTTAACAATTATTGCACTCAGCATAATCACAATTATTTCTGCAACCTTTGCCATCAGTCCGGGGGGTACTCCAGCTTTCTTAGACGAAAATAACAATGTAGTTGCCCACAGTATCGCCGAAATGAAATATGTAAATATTGATGGGACTAGACAGTTTGTATTAGTCAGAGGCGTCAATAAAAACAACCCTGTTCTACTTGTGGTACATGGCGGACCAGGTATTTCAATGTTAACCCACCATAGAAATTTCAACGCTGAACTAGAACAACATTATACAGTCGCCTATTGGGAGCAGCGAGGTGTTGGTAAATCAACAGCGGAACATTTGCCGCCGGATAGCTATTCTGTTGGTAGATTCGTAGAAGATGCTCATCAAATTACGGCTTTTCTAAAAACACAATTTAACAAAGAGAAGATTTTTATCTTGGGTCATTCATGGGGCTCCCTGATTGGCATAAAGACGGTGCACAAATACCCAAATGATTATATTGCTTATATCGGCACCGGACAATTTGGTGACGCCTGGGAAAGTGAACGTTTGGCCTATCAATTTGCCTTGGAAAAAGCGAGAGATGCAAAAGATTTGATCGCGATGAAAAATTTAAACCAAATCGGTGGTTTTAATGATGTGCCGCTAAATGAAAATTATATAAACAACAGGTCTTATGTCACACGCTTTGGCGGTATGTTAGTTGAGGCTGAGAGTTTATTTGATATACTCATTTCACCCGTATTATGGTCTGATGAATATAATATTGGCGATAAATATGCATTTATTAGTGGCGCTCAAAAAAGTGCAGAAGATTGGTTGAAAATGGATAGTTTTAACTTAACAGTGGAAGCGATGAATACAGATTTAACTTTAGAGGTTCCTGAAGTTAAAGTCCCGGTGTACTTCTTACAAGGCAAACATGATTTTCTTACCAACTATTATGTTGCCAAAGACTATTTTGATCAACTTATTGCCCCCAAGAAAGTGTTTATTACCTTTGATTACTCTGCTCATTTTGTTCCCTTTGAAGAAGCTGAAAAATTTAATAACATAATGATAGATAAAGTCCTGGATGAATCGCAGAACCTCTTTTTATGATAGGATTAGGTTGTATAGCTCGTCACTTAAATGAACGTCGGCTTTGTGGTAAAAGTAGCCTTAGCTTTTAACCAATGGATAGTTAAAATTAGTTCACCGCTAATGACTTCTTGGTGCGCTTTGTTGACGTTAGAGTTTGCTTGCCTAACAGCAGATCCAAGATTCAAAGCGGTCGTTAGTATCAATGATTCTTATGACTTCGAAGCTAATAGGCCGCTTTCAGGGGAAAAGCTGCATAATATCCTAATCCTCCTATTATTAATCATGTAATTGACTCATGGGACATCAACCCAAATTAGAGGAACGTATGGTAAAAGACACAATCGAGCAATTGGAAGAGAGGGCTGCAATAACACTTGAAAAGATGCGGGAAGCGAATGAAGGTACAACCAAGTTTGTTCAAGAAGCTAACAAAGCTCGTGACGAAGAAATTTTAGCCACAAAAAAAACTAAATGGATACAATTCACCATTGTACTGGGTCTTGTTGCGACAATAATCACAGTAACAATATTTTTTAATTAAAAAATGGCTAGGTGGATTAGTCAGAGTTTGATCATACGAATTTAAAAGCAGGCTTTAAACTAAAACTTCAGTTGATCCTTGTTGGGATTTTGTGCCCATCCCCTCTAAATTGCTATTAGGTTCATTGTGACTGCTAGATATAGTGATTAGGCTTTTAATTTATGACAGCTTACTGTCCCAAACCTGTCGCTATGATACTAATACATTAGGTCTTCAAAGTGGTAAAGGTGAGCCTTAGCTCGTAATCAATGAGCAATGAAAAACAGCTCACCGCTAATGACTTCTTGGTGCGCATTGGCGACGTTAGCGGGTTGTTAATATTAAGGTCAGCTTTATGATCACACAGCGGACATTTACTTTATCCTCCTAAGGCGCTAGGGGGCACTTAGCGAGATAGAATTATAACCTTAACTCAGACTTATTTACGTAGTAGGAGATATTAATTATCGATTGTTCTTTAGGCCCATTAGTTGCTTATTGTTATATCAAAATTCAACAATTATAATGTAAGTTCAATTAACTGATATCAGTTAATTGAACTTACATTTGACGAACAGTTAAGAGCCTAAATGTTGTAGGTTTCCACTGCATTGCTATACCATATTTGATGCTGTTCTTTGGGACTCAAATGAGCCAATAATTTTATTGAAATTGAAACCCAGTCAGAATAACTGCATCTAAGATTTACAACAGGCCAGTCACTACCCCATATGATACGGCTAGCTCCAAATTTTTTCAAAATAAAATCTGAATAAAAGCGAAGAGACATATCTGTTATTAATTCTTCTTTTGTCTCTGTAACTAGTCCTGATAATTTAACAAAGACATTTGGACACTTAGACAATTTTACCATTTCACTTTCCCACAACTTAATTTTATTTTCAACAATATTAGGTTTAGCGCAGTGGTTTATGACTATCTTTAAAGTTGGAAACTTAACCGCTAATTGTTGGATGTTATCTAGATGAATATCTTTTACTAACGCATCAAAAACTAAGGACTTAGTCGCCATTATTTCGAAAATAGGATGAAAAATGGGATTGGCAATCCAATTTTTATCTGGAATATCTTGAAGCATTGGTCGGATCCCCTTGAACAGTGAATTCTCTGATAACTCAAGTAATCGTTGAATTGCTTTTGGGGACTCCATATCTATCCAGCCAATAACACCGGATACAAAATCAGTATTTTTAGCTATTTCGAGAAGGTATAACGTTTCAGCTTCTGTGTTAGTCGCTTGAATAAGGATCGTTTTATTTATATTCGTTATGCGTAGCTCTTTTGATAAATCCTCAGGAGAGAAGTCCTTATAAATATTTTTAAATTTGGGACTCAACCAAAAATAATCACCTCTAGATAATTTCCAAAAGTGTTGATGGCTATCTATTTTAGGGGAATTGTTAACCAATTTAATAACTCCTAAAAGGTGTGATAATCAATGGTAGGTATATTTTTATCAATTAGATTTAAGTTCATTAGCGTTCTCCAAAGATCATTAGGTATATGTTCGTTCAATAAGGATATTTTTTTTTCAAATTCAACACTAGTGCTTACTTTTGGTATAACAGATGAAATAATGGAATTTATGTACGGAAATTGGAGGGCAACAGTTTCAAGGGTAGTGTTGAATTCAAAACATATATCTCTAATTTTGCTGATTTTATCTTTTAGAATCTCAACCTCATTGTCAAATCGATTATTCTCCCTCCCTAAATTGTAAAACTCTGCATTATAATTATACTCATCCACAATAATCACTGACGCTCCATATTGTTTAATTATAGGGATAAGTTCAAATACGTGGTCTTGTTTTAATAAGCAATATATACCTTCGATGAAAAAACAGTCAAAATTGCTGTGAATTTTTATGGTATGGAATGTCTTAGAGTTACTGAATTTTAGCCCAACAGCAGAAATTAGCCTTTGAGCTTTTAAGTATTCAATTGCTTTTAAACCACTGTTTAATAGCTGCCTAATCTGGTAGGTGTACTCTGCGGTAGTCTCGAAGCTATCTAGGCTTTCAATAATTAACAAGTCAACTTTTGCTACCCCCATTCTTAGTAAACTGTCTTCAAACGCTCGTATTATTCCGTTGTAGCTATAATCTACAGATGCTTTGAACGGCATTATTGTTGGTAACGTAGAGTGATTACTGTTGACTGGTTTTAGCAGTCTACCGACAGTTGCGGATAAAACATATGTACTCTTTTTTAAGTGCCGTAAAGTATTGCCAATTATCCTCTCGCTCATGCCATAACCTGACAAAGGTGAGCTGTCGTAAAAATTAACATCAGTGAATGGCTTAAAGGATGTTTCTTGGTACTCACTTTTTAATTGATTTTGAAAGAATTTACTGTGTAAATTTTCACCAGAAAAGCCTATTTGAGAAACTTCTAACCCAGTCTTACCAATTGTTGCTCTTTTGCTTTTCATACACACTCCTATGATGAAAATGTATCGGGGTTGTTAAGTCTTTGCTGCCATACCTTACCCATTGGGTAGGTATAATCTTCAATAGATTTATTATGCATTTTGATACTAAAGCCAGGCTGAGTTGGAACTTGATATGCTGCATTTTTAACAATACATGGATCTTCGAAATGTTCATGTAAATGGTCTACATATTCTATGACTCTATTTTCCATGCTTGCAGAAATCATAACGTAATCAATCATAGACAAATGCTGGACATACTCACACAATCCGACACCACCAGCATGAGGGCAGACCGGTTTATTAAACTTAGCAGCCAGCATATAAACAGTTAATACCTCATTTATACTCGAAAGTCGGCATGCATCAATTTGAACAATGTCAATGGCATCATTGGCAATGAGTTGCTTGAAAATAATACGATTTTGGCAGTGCTCTCCTGTAGCAACTTTTATAGAACCAATATTTTCTTTTATTTTCTTGTGCCCGTAAATATCATCTGGGCTTGTTGGTTCTTCAATAAACCAAGGTTTAGCTGAAGATAATTCATTAACCCAATCGATAGCTTGATCTACTTCCCATATCTGGTTTGCATCAATCATTAAGTTAACATCACTACCAACCGCATCTCTTGCCAATCTTAAGCGTCTAATGTCATTCTGAAGGTTTTCTCCAACTTTCAACTTTATGTGATTAAAGCCGTTAGACACTGATTTTTTGCATAGTTCAACTAGCTTTTCATCGCTATATCCTAACCAGCCAGGCGTTGTATCGTACGCTGGATATCCATTATCTTGAAGGTATCTCAAACGTTCTGATTTTGATTCTTCATTACTTTTAACAATAGAGAGAGCTTCTTCTTTTGTAAGCTCATCTGTTACATATCTAAAATCGAGACAGTTTACAAACTCTTCCGCTGACATATCTGATAAAAGTCTCCAGAGTGGCTTTCCTTCACTCCTTGCCCACATGTCCCATATGCAATTCATTATTGCACCTGCTGCCATATGGATAACTCCCTTATCTGGTCCGAGCCATCTAAGCTGGCTATCGGAACGTAAATCATCGTAAAACAGTCCAATATCCTGTTTTATTTTATTAAAATCTTTCCCAATAACTAAATGTTGCATGCATTTGATCGCTTGGCAGCATAAATCATTGCCTCTACCGATTGTAAATATCAGGCCATAACCTTTATTTCCTTTATCCGTAGTTATTTCTACGTATGCAGCTGAATAATCAGGGTCTTTGTTAGTTGCATCTGAGCCATCAAGATTATCTGATGTAGGAAACCTAATGTCGAAGGTGTTTACCGATGTAATTATATCTAGATTATTCATATTAATCGTCAGTCCTTTGCTTTATATTTGTACGTTGATTTTATATTTAAAACATAAGGGTTGTGTAAGGAAATGTCAATTATTAGTGTGATTATGATGGATATAAAGTCTTACCGATGATTTTAAGTATAATTATTTTCAATCAAAGTTATAAGTAAAACAAAATAAACTCAATGTAAGATGTTGGTTTTTAACTGAATATGTTTATTTTTGTTCTTGGTTGTAGTTTTTGTATGGGAATTTAACGTGGTTTTATTTTTAAAACCTAAATTTATATTTGCATTTACAGTTTTCTTGTAGCAAGCTAATGTCAGCTTATTTAATCTAACTTTAATCATGGATGTATTGTTTGGTAGGTGATTATTTAAGCCCATAAACAAAGGTAATACCCCTCTTGATAAATTGAATAGCTTCAATATTTTGAGGGCGGTATGATTATAAAAATAATTTGGGGAAGTAACATGAACGGGTTTAATAAAAAATCTGATAATAAAAATAAAAAATTTTCATTAAGTGCTATTGCATTAGCGCTTACTACGGTTGGGTATATAGCATCACCATCAGTGCTTGCAGCAGAAAAAATAGCCGAAAAAGAAGCCGATGATGTAGAAGTAATTCAAGTAACCGGTATTAGATCTTCAATTCAAAAGTCATTAGCGATTAAACAAGATGCTAGTGGTTTTGTCGATGCTATTAGTGCTGAAAATGTAGGTAAGCTACCAGACAATAACGTAGCTGAAGCCCTCCAGAGGGTGCCTGGTGTTACTATTCAACGTAATCGTGGTGAGGGTGATTTTGTCACTATTCGCGGCTTGGGCCCTGATTTTGTAAAAGGCACTTTAAACGGAAGAACTCTGTTGAGTGCAACAGAAACGGTCGATCCTAACTTTAATGGCAACGCGATTACGAGTACAGGCCGCGCAACTAACTTCGATATCTTGCCTGCTGAGCTTGTGACAGTTCTAGAAGTGTCGAAGACAGCTTCTGCTAGTCAAATCGAAGGCGGTGTTGCCGGTTCGGTTGATGTAAAAACGGCTCGCCCTCTGACGCTTGGTAATAAAGCCGCTTTTTCTGCTACAGCTACCTATAGAGACAATAATTCAGAGACTGATCCGTCTTTATCGGGCTTGTATAGCTGGACAAACGACGATAATTTTGGTGTGTTGGCTTCAGTTTCTTATTCAGAGCGTAACATAAGAGAAGATTTTTCAAGACAGTTTTTCTGGCTTCCTGCTAGTGCTTTTGCTTTTGCATCTGAACTTCCAGCTGACGCGAGCTTAGATACGAATAATGATGGGGCTGGTGATGCAGACTATGGCAACGTATTTCAACCTTTATCCAATAATGCTGAAGTATATGAGGAACAGCGTGAGCGCCTGACTGCCGCTACAACAATTCAATGGGCTGGTGATGACTCAGAGTTCGTGTTAGATGTACTTTATAGTAAGCGTGAAGTTGCTGAATCACATCAGAATTTGATTCACCTACCTTTTGCAAACCGAGCTAATTTTGGTGAGCAAAACGCAGACGGTAGTTATCCAACGCTTGACTTAGTTAATGATGGTGTTGCAAATAATATCACTTCTACGTTTAGACCGGAGTTGACGACAGATTTACAGGATTATGAAGACGATCTTTTCTCTGTGGGTGCAAATTATACAACTCACTTCAACAACTTAACCGTGAGTGCTGATCTCAGTTACTCAAAGGCTGAAGGCTCCAATAATTTTGATCGTGTTCGTTGGGACGCAGATTATGGTTCATTCGAGTTTAATACTCGTATCGATCAAAACGGTTTCCATATCAATCAGCTGAATCAAGGGCAAGCTAATAGCGATTTAAGTAACCCTGAAAACTTTAAGCTTACTGTTTTTGATCAACGCTTTGCTACCAACGAAGATAGCGATTTCGCGGCGAAGCTCGATTTAGAGTACGAACTGGATAATGATTTTTTAAGCTCTATTCAGGCAGGATTAAGATATAGTTCAAGAGAAAAAATTCTTACGCGTGCTCAAAAAGGTGGTGGCGTCAGTGTAGGTGCAGGTAACCATACTGGTGCAGATGTGGGGGCCTTCAACAGAGGTGCATCTAACTTCCTTGATGGCCAGTGGGATACCAATTTCGATTATTCAACGCTCATATTTCCAAATAATAGCGCCGCGTTAGAATTTGTTAAAACTCAGCAAGCAGAGCTAAGCTCAGTTACAAATCGTACAGATGAGCAAAATTCACTACTTGGGCAATATAACGCGGTACTTGCTCCAATAGATGCGGATCCAGCAAGTTCATTTGATACCACAGAAGATACTATTGCACTTTATATCCAGGCAAATATTGATACCGAAATTGGTGGTTTCCCACTGACTGGTGATGTTGGTTTTCGATATTTTGATACGTCGACTAAAATAAATGGCTCAGTGGCTAGTTTCCGTGTTACCGATGTAAATGGTCTAGATACTTCTCAGGGCTTTGATGAAATCGAAACTTTGGCTACTGCACCTACATCATTCGATAACGACTATGATTACTTCCTTCCAAGTTTGAATTTGAGACTTGAAGTTGCAGAAGGTATGTATATTCGTGCTTCGGCGAGTCAGACGATAACACGTCCTGTATTTGAGAATTTCTTACCCGCATATTCAGCGAGTGCAATTGCCCCGATTGATACCAACCAAGATGGTTTTGCAGTTACCTTATCGGCCGGTAATCCAGCTCTTCAACCTTTTGAATCCACTAACTATGATATTGGTTTTGAATATTACTTTGGTGAGGCAAGCGCTGTATATATAGCCGCTTTCCGCAAAGACTTTGATGGCTCTGTTGTGAACAGTAGTACATTTGGACCAATTTCTGAAATTGCTGGTACTACTATTCCTGTTACTGGTGTAATAAGAAGAGAAGGTCAGTCAGATGTTGATGTTGGTAATATACCAGTAGATCTTATTAGTCAGCCACTAAATGCTGGCTCTGGAGATATCACGGGTGTTGAAGTTGGTTTACAGCAATCTTTCGACTCTGGTTTGGGTTATATCGTCAATGTATCCACAGCTGACAGTGAAGCAACGTTTCAGTTACCGGGAGAAGATGCGCCAACGACAATTGACTTTACTGGTGTTTCAGACTTGAGCTATAACTTAACCGGTTACTATGAAAGTGGTCCATTCCAGGCTCGACTCTCATACAATTATCGTGATGAATATGTCACCGCACCAAACGCGGTTGCAGGTGGTCAGCTTGTTAATGATGAGTATGGGCAGCTTGATGCATCCCTCAGCTATGAATTAAACGAGAATATCACCTTCGTTTTCAATGCGATAAACCTTAATGATGAAGACCAAAGAGTATTCCAAGACTTGCCAGATTCAGCCGGAGGCTCACGTCAGTATTACTCACTCTCACATGTCGGTCAGAGGTTTTCTTTAGGAATTCGAGGTTCTTTCTAAACACTCATAAATGCTGAGTAGGCTTACTTCGTAATGGAGTAAGCCTCTTTTTTAACTGTAATAATTAAGAATAAAAATTAAAAGGTATTATTATGAATATCAAAAAGATAGCGTTAGCTGTGGGTATAATCTCTAGCTCGTTTGGTTTGCATGCAACTGATTTATATTTATCACCAACAGGAAATGATTCAACGGGAGATGGCTCAGTATCCGCACCTTGGAGTACGTTACAAAAAGCAAGAAACCATGTTCGTACAATAACGACATTAACCGAAGATATGAACATCATATTAAAGGACGGAGTTTATGAATTAGATTCTACTCTGACCTTAAACTCTTCAGATTCAGGTCGTAATGGTTATAGGATTACATATAAAGCGGCTGCGGGAAAATCACCTGTAATTAGCGGTGGTACGGTCATTTCAAATTGGAGCGATGCTAATAGTGATGGGATCTGGGAAGCATCTATTCCAGCAAGCAGTAATTCCAGACAGCTTTATGTGAATGGTCAAAGAGCAACGCGAGCCAGATCAGTTAATGGCACAGGGTGGAGCAGAAATGCAACAGGCTATAGTACACCCAATGGCGTTTTTTCATGGAGTAATCAATCTGATATTGAATTAGTCTTCGGTTATCGGTGGAAAATGTATCGAGGTGGAGTGAGTTCTGTTTCAGGAAATCAAGCTACCTTAGACCAACCATTCTTTACCGCCTCAGCATTAGGTCCTTTTGGCCTAGTAGACCAAAATGCTGGGGTTATTTGGGTAGAAAACAACTTAGCTTTATTGGATACAGGAGGTGAGTGGTATCTTGACAATTCTACATCTGCTAGTCCAGTTAATATCGCTCTATCTGGTACGGCAACTCAATCTTCTACATGGGGTGCAAACGCCGCTAGCCGTGCTATCGATGGTAATACTTCTGGTTCGTGGAGCCAAAATGAAATCACTCATACAGATTTAGGCAGTCAACCTTATTGGACTCTAGATTTAGGCTCAGTTAAACAGATAGATTTAATTAAGATTTGGAATCGTACTGATTGTTGTAGTAGTCGTCTTAAAGGTTTTCATGTGTTTGTATCTGACAATGCTTTCATTGGTACTACCGTTGCTGATTCACAGGGGCAAACTGGTGTACTTGATAAGGCATTTACGGGAGTAACTGGTACGACTACAGAATTCAGTATAAATCGTACAGGAAGATACCTGCGAATTCAGCTTTTAGATACAACGGTTACTGGCGAAAATGTACTTTCGTTGGCCGAAGTAGAAGTTTTTTCTGGTACAGCACCTTCTTCTAATAAACTTTACTACAAGCCAAAAGCAGGTGAATTACTTACGGGGTCAAACGCAGTTGAGGTTGTACTCCCGCGACTTGAAACCTTAATTGATGCAGATGGCGTTGCTAACATAAGCTTTGAAGGTCTTCAATTTTCTTACGCTACATGGTTATATCCTAATGGTAACAATGGGTATCTTTCAGTGCAATCTGGCGTTCATATGAAACAAACAGACTTCATAACAATAGAAGATGCATTTGAAGGAATTGAGCAAATACCAGGTAACGTTAGATTTAAATTCTCTAACAACATCAAGTTCAAAAATAATTCATTTAAACACTTAGGTGCAACTGCTCTAGAGTTAGGCAGAGGAGCACAAAGTAATACTGTGTTTAACAACACTTTTGATGATATTTCTGGTAGTGCTATATGGATTGGTCATGCTCAAGATAGCCATGTATCTTTAAGTTCTTATGAAACTAAAGATAACTTAATAGACAATAATCTAGTTAAAAATACTGGTCGAGAATATGATGACACTTCAGGTATTACGAGCGTATGGGCATCACGTACAGTTATTATTAATAATGATGTAAGCAATACGCCTTACTCCGGTATTTCTATTGGTTGGGGGTGGGGTCGTTATGATGTCGATCAATTTGCCTTCACAACTGATAATACAGGAAAAGCATTTAATACGGCCACGCAACTAAAAGACACTTTAGTTATTAATAACTTAGTCGACAAACCCATGCAGGTTAGACACGACGGCGGTGGTATTTATAATTTGTCTTCAAATATGAATAGTCGTA
>JALJPA010000108.1 GCA_022969215.1 Colwellia sp.
ACAATAATAGGTTGAATGTTCTCAATTACTGAAGAGAAAAATACTTCCATATCGCTATGGGTTAATTTTTCAACTTCAGCAACAATTTTGTCTTTGCTATTAAAATCAAACATCTTGTCATTAATTTCTGACCAGTAATGTCGTGTGCGCTCATTTAGGTTTTTATCTTTGGCTTGTAAATCTTTAATCAGCCCTTGTTTGTATTCATCAAATTTTTCCGCGCTCATCTCATGTAATGTCACTTTAAAATCAGTCATGAATTGATTGATACGGCGTTTTAATTCAACCGGACCCGCTTTAGGAGATTGAACTAAAAAGGACAAACCAGGTAGATTTTGTAACTTGGTATTTCGACCCCTGACAATATAGCCAAGTTGCTGATCGGTACGCAGAGATTTAAAGAAAGGAGCGCTAATCATGCTACCAAATAAACCATATTTAGCGCGATTAGCAAATGAATCATCATTACTAATGTAGCTTTCAACTATGGTTGAATCGTTATGGTCTACTACTAATTCTTGAATCAATTCATGACTGGTGTTGTTTAACTTAACAACTTTATTAGCACGCTCTTTAGCGGTAGAGTTTGTCATATTAAGCGCATAAAGCGTTTTGCCCAATTGAACAGACTCTGCTTTGAGCATATTACCGTGTACCAATACTTCAACTTCAATCGCCTTATGGAAATCGTTAATATATTGCGCTAGCTGTTTTGGTGTTACCGTTGAAAGTGCACTGGCTAATGCTTTAGCTGAATAGGTTTTAGTATACTGTATTTGTCTTAACGCTGAACGTGCTTGGCTGTAAGGGCGGTCAAATTTAGCATTATTCCATTGTCGTACTAAGCGATCTTTGTGTAAATTAAAAGCCGCTTCATCAATATGCAAATGTCGAACACGTTTATTAATAGTCCTTAACAGCATGGCTTGTTTTTCATCATAACCATTTACGCCAAAGCCCATTCCTGCACTAGTAGACCAAACGTTATAGTATAATTCAGCTTCTTTAGCCGGATAACCAAACTCATTTAAACTGTCCTTTAATAACGCACTGTACAGATAGTTTTGAGCACGAGATAAAGCATCTTTTCCTGCTTGGTCAGAATATATCTGTACGTTAACAGAGGCTTTAGGCACTTTAAATTCAGTATCTTGCTTGTGCCACAAGGTAAAACCTGATTTTTCAAAAACAACCACTGGGTTGTTCACATCTGACTCTATTTTTTTCATTGTTAGGTTAGTAGCAATAAACGGGTTAGGCGCTGGTAACGAAAAGGCAGCAATCGTTTTAGGTGATTGATAACGACTAATGTCTTCTGCACTGATTTTAGTCATTGAATAAGGCGTATTATATTCAGGCTGAACTTTATCCGTTGTTAAACCTTTAGCAACTAATACTAAGCGCATATTCTCAGGTGTTAACTGTGCCAAATATTCAGTCACTAATTGATGAGAATAGTTACTATATAAATACCCTTCATTTAAAATGTTTTTTGGTGAAAAATACTGTAATTGTCGCGAAAGGTTACTAGCTGTATCTGCTGCATCCTGTTTTTCTAAAAAATCAAAGCTATTTTTTGAAATAGCGGCTTGCTCTTTAAAGTACGCTTGGTTGTATTTCTCATTTGATAACAGCGCTAAATAAGAAAATACCGCTTCAGTAACTTGTTTATAATTAGCTAGACCTTTAGGTGTTAGTGTCATACTTATGGAAGCACGTTCATAATCATCAGGACCATAAGCGCCGGCACCTAAAGATTCTATTAACCCTTGGTTTTTCAGATGACTATATAAGCTGCCTTTACCTTCTTGACCGAGTAAGGATCCGATAATGAGAAGTGGCTTTTCTTCAAAGTACTGAGTTGATTTAGTAACAGGAAATGCCAAGGTTAATTTTCGTATATCTTTCATTGGCTCGATATTAATTTGTACACCTAACTGCTCAGCTAAATAAGGCTTCATCGTTACCGGAGTAGATTTTGAACCATTATTTGGAATAGCTGAAAATTTTTCACGTGCCCATTTTTCTAATGTGTCGAGATCTTCACGACCCACTAATGAAAGCGACATACGACTGGCGCTATAGTTTTCTTTATAAAGTGCTTTTAAATCATCAATAAGTAAATCATTTTCACGATCAGCTAAGGTATCTAAATTACCTACCGAGAATTGACTTGATGGATGTGCCGGGTTGCGTGTATCTTTTAATACTTCTCTGATACGGCGAGCATCATCTTTAATCTTCATGCTGTATTCAGAGTGAACCGCATTTTTTTCACGGTCTACGTATTGCTTATCTAAGCTAGGCGAGATAAAAAATTGCGCAAAACGGTCGGTTGCTTCTTCTAAGGAGTCTTGATTTACTTGGAAAAAATAATTGGTGTGCTCTTGGCCTGTTCCTGCGTTTGACCAACCGCCATTCGCTTTTAAATATTCATTGTACTCACCAACTTTAGGGTATTTATCAGTACCTAAAAACAACATATGCTCTAAGAAATGGGCAAGACCTTCACGATCTTCAGGATCAGCCATGTGACCTATATGTACATCCATTGATGCAGCAGATTTATCAGCGCTACTATCAGAAACGAGTATTACCTTTAAGCCATTATCGAGCTCTACATAACGGTAAAGACGTTGATCATTTTGGCTTTTAACTACCGTTTGGTTGGCTAATAGCGAGTTAGCTAATACTGATTGAGTGTTAGCAGTAGACTCTGTGGTATTGCAACCGCTAAGTGTACTAACACCTAATGCTGCGGCAACTAAAGTTGCGATTAAAGTAACGTTGTTCTTTCTCATTATTATCCCTGTGATACACACTTTAAGATCATTATTAATCAATAGTTTGCAGTAATATACACATTAAAATTGGCTTAGTGAACGTATTAAAGTCACAACATGTAACATATTATTAACTCAATTATGGCCTAGGGTTAAAAACAGCCAAAATGGCGAATATAAACGCCATTTTTTGCATAGTGTAGCCGATTTAGCTTGAGTATTATTACCGACTTGACGTCGCGGTGGTGACATCCTACTCAATGAAAAAATAAATCATCAACTTTGTGTTTACCGTCAATACCTGCCGATATTCGTCCATGAAAAGCGGCAGTCTTCGCCGTCAGGAGCGTATTGTCCTGATGCGCTTTTATTATGGGTGGCAAAATAAGATTCGCACAGGGGGTTATGTAAGCGTATGTAAGAAAATAAGGTGATTTTGGCTTACATACGCTTACCCTAGAATCTAAATATTTATAATAAAATTTACTGAATTTAAATTGATTAATAAGATTTAAGTAATCATGAATAAAAAAAGTTTACTGCCACTACTCGCGGCACTACCTATGCAAGTTTTAGCCGATGAAGAGCAAGTGATCCATAGTCCCCATACATTATTCTATGGAATATCACTATCTGACACTGACTACTCTGCTAAAAATAAAGAGCGAGATTTTGATGATGGCGCTGTTAATGAATTTGGTTATCGTTATCAAATGAACAACACCTTTTCTTTCGATACTCGATACCTAAAATCAAGCTCTATTGGTTTTAAGCAAGTTGTATCTTTAGGAGCGCTTGATGGCACAATAAATTACTCCGCATTAACCGCATCATTACAAGCCCAAGTAGCGATGACTGATGATAGTTATTTCTATGGAAATCTCGGTGGTGCAAATTATCATTGGGATTATAGTAAGCAAGGAGCTTGGACCTCTGAAAGTAATAAGCGAGCAGCAAGTGGCTCAGGTATTGGTGTATTTTCTGCTCTAGGGGCTAAATACCAGTGGTCTAAAGTTGAACTGTCAATCGAGGGAAAAGGGTTAACAATGGGTGATGTCAAGACGAGTAGTTATGGTGTTGGCATAGGTTATAGATTTTAATTTGGCTAGAACTGTTTCATTTCTTTAATTAACTATGCCACCCATGATAATTAGTACCAACATAAGCTTAGAGTTTGCTGCTTGGCGTCGCGGTAGCGACAACACCCAAGGGGCGACGTACCACCGCGACAAATCACTTAAAGTGTACCTAATAATCAAGGATTCTGACCCTTGATTATGTTTATTGATTTAAATATACAAAAGTTATTATGGGTGGCCTAATAAGAAGAGCCTAATAAGAAGACTTGCAACCAGGTAGATAGCCATTAATTTTGATCCCATTTGTTTTTGTTGCAACTCCTTATCAATTTCTCTTGCGTGTATACAATATACATATATAGTGTTTGTCATCTCAATAATTATAATTATAATTTCTCATTTATAAGGTTAAGCATGAACTTAAAGCCAACGTTACTATCATTGGTTATTGCCAGTGCAATTTTATCCGGCTGTAATGCCACTACTGATAATCACGCTACTAAGTCGCCAGCAATTCCTGCAGGGTTAACAACAGCGCAAGGCTCTTTGATACCTGTAGCAAGTGTAATCCCACACCCATCAGCAATGAGTGTTAACGTTACGGCTAGTGGCAGAGTGTCGACGCTCAATAGCATAGAGGTAGTTAAGGTCGGTAAAAATATTCCTTATACCTACAGCTCAGGTAGGGTAAACAATACCCCAGGTTTTGACTGGTACGTCAGTAAACATTTTGCCCTTAAAAGTAACAGGCCAGAAGATCAAGTGCTCTTGTATATGGAATTACTGGAAAGTTCATTTCCGCACTATATCGAACTATTTGGCATGACACCGCCAGATATGGAAAATAAACGCATGGCAGCAGTTTATGGTTCAAGTAAAAAAGAAACTAAGATATTTGTTACCGACGATAACTTAACCCGAGGCATAAGTGCGGGTGGCGAAGCGATGTTTTATAACCTTGTTGGTTATAGTTTCCCCAGTGCTCGTGAGCAACATCAACGATATATAGTTGTACATGAGCAAGGTCATGTTTTTCAAATGTCGTTAATGGACTATCCGGGCTGGTTACCTACATGGTTTACCGAAGGCACCGCTGATGCATTAGCCCATCATTATTATGATCCTGAGAAAAAACAGTTAAAAGTGATGGTGTTTGATCGGGCATCACCCATGGATTATGTCCGCCTAGGTTTAAAACAATATGAAGCCTTAAATAGTCCAAGTATTCAGGACATGACAAATAACCCGAGTCTGTATCGAGGTATAAACTTTTTCATTGTGCATTTTATGTTGGACGATCCAGACCGATCACATAAATTTAAAGCCTATCGCGATGAAATGGCGGCAAAACGTCAATCAGATTATGGTAGTGGTAAAGAGCTATCTCATCAGTTAATGATGGATGTTTTTGGCGATTGGGACAAAGTAGAAGCCGAGTTTGTTGAATATGTTGCCAGTATTGATAAAACATTCAATACCGCTGCGGGGCCTTGGGAACAAGACGGTAATAAGTTATGGGTACGGGTGTTAAATAATAGCTACGAACATGGCTCTCCTCGTATGGATGTACGCTTAAAACCAGGTGAAAAACCTAGCTATAAGTCATTCAAATTTGACCAACCTTTAGGCGAAATGTCGTCATTAATCATTAAA
This sequence comes from Colwellia sp., assembly GCA_022969215.1. Classification (GTDB taxonomy): domain Bacteria; phylum Pseudomonadota; class Gammaproteobacteria; order Enterobacterales; family Alteromonadaceae; genus Colwellia. The sequence continues at coordinate 5,516 of JALJPA010000108.1, forward strand.
CCTGTGCGTGGCGTTGATAACCCTACGGTGGCTTTAGAGATAGATTATTTGGCTGATCATTTACATCGTGGTCATGCAGGCATTGGTTTAGGTCTAAAGATCAGTGATGAAAACCAGCAGAGATTAACAGCGGACAAAAAAGTTGGCACCTTCAAGCAAAAATCATATAAACCTGACGAAGATGAATTGCTGCAAATAAAAATAGTTAAAGGCAATACTATCGTGGTTAATGCGAGCTCTTTGGGTGGAGAAGATATTCGTTACTCTATTTCACCGCAGATGATTGCTGATTTAGAAGCACAATCGCAACCTAAATTGGGGCTGTCGGTTACCATTAACGATGATCATTTAACTATTTTACTTAAATCGAATGCTAGCCAGTATAAGGTGAATTTTTCAATATCGAGTGATGTGCGCACTAAGTTACTTGATAGGAACATGGCAATATTGGCGGAGAATGCCGAGCATAGACTCACGGCCTTTTTTGATGATGGCAGAGACCTTAACCCCGTACCTAGAGACCTAACCACTAACCTCGAAGTTAACCCGTGGGCAAACCCAGCGGATCGTGCTATCAGCCGTTTATTCAGAGCGATGTGGCGCTTAAGTGATAAGGTCCCTAGTGAGTTATCAGCTATGTATGAATATATGATAGATGCCACACCAAAAGACCGCAAAACTCAATTAGCTTCTTTAGATAAATTGAATGCTGCTAGTGCGAACTTAGTGGCTGCCATTGTTAATTCAGGCGCTACAAAAGAGAAGATTAATCATGCGTTAGAAGAGCTGTCTGGCTTGCACCTGCGTTTAGAGTGGCGTCAAGAAAAGACCAATGGTGAGCAAGTTGTTTCTGCAGTTTTGCGTAATCAAGGCGCTTCAGTAGCTAAGGCGAACATAGTATTGAGCCAACAAGGTAATAACACCTTGGCTAAAGAGTTTGAGCTCGCCAGTGGCGATAAAATCATGCAAGACTTAACCACTACACTAGCGACTCGTACCAGTAAAGAGGCGATAACGGCTAAGGCAAGTGTTGAATGGCAGGGACAGTTAATTGTGCTAACGGTAACTCAAGGTGCTCGGGTATACCCTTGGTCATCTATGGCAATCGTTGAAGATGCAAAAGTCATTGGTAAAGAAGTGTTGATTACTAGTGAGTTTAGAGGGCCACATGCAGGAGAAACTAAAGGCAAAATAATGGTACAAGCGTATCCTTCAGATATTTTTGAAAACTCATATTATGAAGAAGAAGTTACCATGTCACCTTACGAAATTCGCCAGTTTAGTAATAAGTTTACTGTAAAAGCAGGCGCTAAAACCAAGCCTAATGCGGTAGATGTTACTTTTGAATTGGTTATTGATGGTGAACCCGTGTTGATCAGCGAAAGATCTGAGATTAAATAAAATAAGCAGCTAACTAACCTCCTCTAGCCTCACTAGGGGCAGGTTAGTTAATCTAAATGCTATAAAATATAAATGGCGTAGACCCTTCTTTTCTTTTGTTATTTATCTTTGCTTTGAGTGCATTCGCCTTGCTATTAATGCTTCCAGTTAAGCTTCGGTTTCTTCTTTGAACTGTTCACTATTTATTACCATCCACTCCTGCGCCAATTTATTATCACTTATTACTATTTAGCACTATACATAAGCTTAAAAGGGTGTAATTATATCAATACAAATCGCGTACTTAAATCTTTACGATTCCTTGTTTTTGTTTTTGGTTGAGCTGTAGCCCTTGTTTTAAGCTGTTATCCTTCCTTGAATTTCACATGTTTAATCTGTTTATTTAGCTAGCGTACACCCACTTTAAAAGTCCACTTGGTGGAAAAATAGATTATTTAAGGAAAAATCATGACAACAACTAGCGAATTAAGCGCAGTGCCAACGAGCTCAAATGACATTCACGTTAATGCCGAACATGTATTAATTACCCCTGAAGCTTTGCGTGCAGAATTACCACTTTCTGAAGCCGGCCGTGAGTTTGTCAAACAGTCGCGTAAAACCATTAGTGACATAATCCACAAGCGTGATCCGCGTTTATTAGTTATTTCAGGTCCGTGTTCTGTTCATGACGTTGAAGCTGCTAAAGATTACGCCCGCCAATTAAAAGCGCTGCATAATAAACACCAAGGTTCTTTATTTGTGGTTATGCGTGTCTACTTTGAAAAGCCGCGTACTACTGTTGGTTGGAAAGGTTTAATTAACGACCCACATATGGATGGCTCGTTTGATGTGGAAACCGGCCTGCGCAAAGCACGTGAATTAATTCTTTACTTAACAGAGCTAGGTTTACCACTAGCAACTGAAGCCCTTGACCCGATTAGCCCACAATATCTGGCAGAAGTTTTTAGCTGGTCAGCAATTGGCGCCCGTACTACTGAGTCGCAAACTCACAGAGAAATGGCCAGTGGTTTATCCATGCCTATCGGTTTCAAAAATGGTACTAATGGTAGCTTAGGTGTGGCGGTAAATGCATTGCAATCAGCCGCTTCTCCGCATCACTTTATGGGCATAAACCGTCAAGGACAGGTTGCCTTGATTCAGACCCGCGGTAATCCAGATGGTCATGTTATTTTACGTGGTGGCGCAGAGCCAAACTATGATGCTGCAAGTATTGCCGAGTGTGAGGGAATTCTAGCTAAACAAGGTATTGATGCCGGTATCATAGTCGATTGTAGTCATGGTAACTCGAACAAAGATTACACTCGTCAGCCATTGGTTGCACTTGATGTTGTTGAGCAAATTTGTGCGGGTAATAAGTCTATTATTGGTATAATGTTAGAGAGTAATATTAATGCTGGTAAGCAAAGCAGCGATTTAGCCAAAGAAGATTTAGCTTACGGTGTATCGGTTACCGATGCTTGCATTGATTTTGCTGAAACCGAGCAGTTATTAGCCGATGTCGAAGCACAATTATCAGGTTGTTTAACCTCGCGTATTGCCTAAAGGTTTTTACCTACCGGTTCTTTACCTAATCTATGTAGGTAAAGTATTAGACGCGACTTATGTCGCGTTTTTTATTTTAAAGGCTTTGATAAATAATTTTAAGAAAAATACTTTAATATTCTTGTTCTAGACAAGGTGCTTTAGAGAAGATGTTTTATATAAGAGATAGTAATGACGAATTCAGATCCCGACTTTGATAAAAAGTTAACCAGCTTGCGTGATGAAATTGATGAAATTGACAGTGATTTAGTTAAGTTATTACAGCGCCGACTTAGCGTTACCAGTAAAGTGGGGCAATTAAAAAGCAGTGTCGGCAAACCTATTTATGACGGCGCACGTGAAGCGAGTTTATTTGCTAAAAGACGTTTACAAGCCAGTGAGGCTGGTTTATCCCCTGATTTAATTGAAGATGTTTTACGCCGTTTAATGCGTGACTCATACGTTAGTCAAGATGCTAGCGGCTATCGATGTGTGAATGTTGATTGTAAAAAAGTTGTTGTTGTTGGTGGTAAAGGACAGTTAGGTGCCATTTTTGTCGATTTATTTCAACGTTCTGATTATCAGGTTGCCATTATTGAACAGGAAGATTGGCCCAACAGCGAGGCTATATTAGCTGATGCGGGTGTAGTAATTGTCGCAGTGCCAATTCGTTTAACCACTATGGTAATACATCATTTAAATAACTTACCAAAGGACTGTATTCTGGCCGATTTAACCAGTATTAAAGAGTCGCCTTTATTTGAGATGAAAAAGGCACATGCAGGTCCGGTGGTGGGTTTACATCCTATGTTTGGCCCAGATGTTACCGGCTTAATTAAGCAAACCATCATTAGTTGTCAAGGCCGCTTTCCTGAAAAATATCAGTGGTTACTTGAGCAGTTTGAAGTATGGGGCGCTAAAATTTATCCGGTTGAAGCCCATGAACATGATCAAGCTATGTCTATGGTACAAGTGATGCGACATTTTTCTACTATTGCTTACGGTTACCACCTAATGGCCGAAGGCGCGGATATTGAAAAACTGGTAGCGATGAGCTCACCCATTTACCGATTAGAGCTAATTATGGTTGGTCGATTATTTGCCCAAGATCCTACTCTTTATGCAGATATCATTTTTGCTAACAAAGACAATGTTGGCATGATGAAACGTTTTGCTTATCGGTTTTTAGAATTACTTGAAGATGTTAGCCTTGATGACAAAGATGCCTTTGTTGATATGTTTAATCATGTCTCTGATTGGTTTGGCGATTATGCTGGAGACTTCCTCGAAGAAAGTAAATCTATGTTATTAAAAGCCAATGAGCTGAAAAAGCACTAAGCTAGTCTTGCTTTTTCAGCCTCTTTTCACGTTAGTACTTTCTCGAGGAAAGCACTAGCGTGAATCATCTCTTTATTTCACACCACTATCAAATTATTGCCCATGCTTTGATCTATAAACTTTTAGTTTAAGGCGGTATCTGTTTGCAGTTTTTTAGCGAGTAAATCGATAAAACTCCTGACTTTAGCCGAGGAGAACTTATCTTCTCTATGCACTATATTAATAGGTTTAGCAGGATGCTCGAATGCTTCTAAGACAATTTTCAGTTGATTGTCTTTAAGCTCATCGGCAACTTGATATGAAATAACCCGGGTAATACCTAAACCTTGTTTTGCGGCATTAATTGCTGCTTGATTTGTAGTAACGGTTAACCTCGGTTTGATTTTCACCGTTTGGCTTTGTTTGTTAACCAAGAACTGCCAATCAGGGTTAAGGCTACCTGTATTAGCCGCTATAAGAGTATGTTGTGTCAACTGCTGACAATCTTGTGGTATACCATGTTTCTTTAAGTACTCAGGCGAAGCAACTAAAACTAACCTAACATTACCAACTTTTTTAGCGCGCATGCTTGAATCAACTAATTCACCAATACGTATGCCAACGTCATAGCCCTCTTCGAGTAAATTAACCACTCTATCTAAGAATACGGCATTTACTTGTGTTTGCGGATATCGCGTTAAATAGTCGGTGATGGCTGGTAATACAAACTGTTGGCCAAAAAGCACTGGTGCAGTGACACTCAGTTTTCCTTGCGGGCTTAAATTAATGCCTAATGCAGCTTCGTTGGCAATACTTACATCTTGTAAGATCCTTTTAGCATCCTCTAAATAACGTGTGCCAGCTTCAGTCATCCGGACATAACGAGTGGTTCTATTTAGCAGTTTTACTTTCAGCTTATCTTCTAAATGCACAATCGCTCGGGTAACTGTCGGCGCCGACATATTAAGCCGTCTACTGGCAGCAGAAAATCCCTGCTCTTCAGCAACGGCTACATAAACTTTCATTAAATGAAACAAATCCATATACAGCCCATCAATTGATTATTTCAATAATTGAAATAATCAATTGTAAATCATGCCTATTCTTAATTATACCGTTTTGTTTCACAATAGCTTCATCGCTTGGTTAGCAGCTGATTAGTTAGCTGGAGTGACAACGAGCAAGGCAGTGTTGCTAACAAAGAACCTAGCAACATAAACATAAAACTTAAATTTATAAAAAATAAGGAATAAAAATGAGCCGTATTAATTTAGTAACCCCAGAGCAAGCAAACCCAGAGCAAACAGAGCTTTATGCTGCGATAACTAACCAACTTGGCATGGTGCCAAACTTTTTAAAAGTATTCGCTAATTCACCGGCAGCCTTAAAAGCCTTTTTAGGTTTACATACTATCGCTAGCGAGGGGGAGTTAACCGCCAAAACTAAAGAGCGCATTGCCTTGGGCTTAGCGGAACAGAATGCTTGTGAATATTGTGTTTCTGCCCATACAGCAATAGGTAAAGGTGTTGGCTTAACTGCTGATGAAATGTCTGCTAATAGAGCTGGCGGTAGTCAAGATGCACAAGCAGCTATCGCGGTTAAATTTGCGCGCTCATTAGCTGAGCATAATGGCGAAGTAACCACTGCTGAATTACTTGAAATTCGTAATGCTGGTTATTCAGATGCAGAAATTGTTGAAATTATTACTCATGTTGGCATGAATATCATGACCAATATTTTGGGTAAGGCGAGTCGTGTTGCTATCGATTTCCCTAAAGTAGCTTTACAACAAGCATCATAGCCTTAACCCAAGTCATAGCAGCCTAAATGAGCGACAGTTCGTTTGGGTTAGTTACTAAAAATAGTTTACTGAAAATGGTTTAGCAGAAAGCTTTAGTTAACTAACAGCTTTAGATAGCAACTAGGTTAGTGATCTTTGAGGAGTTGAACAATGGCACATAAATATGCACAACTGGCATTTACTGAGACAGTAAGAGCAATGCAGCAAGAGCAAAATAGCCGAGCAGGTTATGCCCGCATGGATCAAGGTGAGGATCACAACTTTCTGTTATCAAATGTTGAAGCTGGTTTTATCGCTGAGCGTGATAGCTTTTATATGGCCAGTGTTAGTGAAACTCATTGGCCCTATGTTCAGCACCGTGGCGGGCCTAAAGGTTTCTTAAAAGTGCTTGATGCTTCGACAATAGGTTTTGCTGACTATAAGGGTAATCGCCAATATGTCAGTGCTGGCAATTTTCGCAATAATGATCGTGTTGCGCTTATATTTGTTGATTATCCAAATAAACGTCGGCTAAAGTTGATGGGGCGAATAAGCCTAGTTGCAGAAGATGATTGGCAAACCTTGGCCAGTCTTGAAGATGATAATTACCGAGCCAAAGTTGAGCGTGGCTTTATCATAAAAGTAGAGGCGTTTGATTGGAATTGCCCACAACATATCACCCCTAGATATAGTGAAAGTGAACTTGAATCATTAATTGTGCCACTAAATAATGAGCTTGCCGAGTTAAAGGCACAGTTGAAAGAAAAATTAAAAGCTCAGTCAGAGTCTCAGGTAAGAGATCAGCAGAAAACCAGCACATCGCAAGTGTCAGCACAGTCTGATTATCCACAAATATCAGGTGAGGGGGAATTACCGCTGGTTATTAGTAGCATTCGACAACTGACTCCTCGTATTAGAGCGATTGAATTCAAACATGCAAACGGCGATGCACTACCTCCGTTTGAGGCCGGAGCACACTTAGCGATACCCGTGGTACTAAATGATGGCAAGCTCACCCACAGACATTATTCAATTTGCTCAAATCCAAACCGAAGCAATAGTTATGAAATTGCCGTGCTAAATGAGTTCATTGAGCCAGACAAGCGAAATGAGCTAAAGGAAGAAAATTTAGAACTAGTAGAGCAAAGTGGCTCTGCCACTATTCATCAGCATTTTACTCTTGGGCTAAGGCTAGATTGTTCACTACCAGGAAATTATTTTCCGCTTGAGCGTTCAACCGCACCCGTTGTTTTGATTGCTGGCGGAATTGGTATTACGCCAATTAAAGCCATGGCTTTAACGCTGATAAGTCAGCAGCGTGAGTTCTCATTGCATTATTGCGGTCGTTCAATAGATGAAATGGCCTTTAGCGATAGGTTAACAAGGCAAATAGGCGATAAATTAACTTTATATGCAGCTGATGAAGGCAATAAACTGAATGTAAAAAAACTATTATCAACTGCAGTTAGAGGGGCTAACTTTTACTTTTGTGGTCCAAAAAAATTGATAGACCAGATCCTTAGTACGGCACAAGAACTGGGCATTGCCAAGAGCCGATTGAATTTTGAGCGTTTTGCCAGTAATCAAGATGTTACTGCACAACCTTTTACCCTGAAACTTAATCGTTCACAAAAACAAATTACGGTTTCAGCCCAAGAGTCCATTTTAGATGCGGTTTTAACACAAGGTATTGATGTGCCTTATAGCTGTAAAACCGGGGCGTGTAGAAGCTGTGTCGTTACTGTTGTTAAAGGCGATGTCATTCATAAAGATGAATGCCTAACTGAAACGGATAAATCGAATAAATTGATGTGCTTGTGCGTTTCTAGAGCTGCCCAAGACATCTTAGAACTAGAACTTTAAAATAAGGAAAACTTATGAGCACGAACCAGAACCCAAATCCCAGCCAAAAATTAAGCCTTGAACAAGAAGAAATTCGCTTGCCTATACCTGCATTTACTTTGGCTACCGCACAAGAAAAAGTAAGGAAGGCGGAAGACGGTTGGAATAGTCAAAATCCAGTTAAGGTGGCAACGGCTTATAGTTTAACCAGCGTTTGGCGCAATAGAGATACGTTTTTACAAGGCAGACCTGCCATTGTTGATTTTTTAGCAGACAAATGGCAACGCGAGCAAGAGTACCGTTTGATAAAGGAGCTGTGGGCATTTGATGGCTCACGTATAGCGGTACGTTTTGCCTATGAATGGTTAGATGCCAAGGGGCAATGGTATCGTTCTTACGGTAATGAAAACTGGCAATTTAACGACCAGGGATTGATGGTTGAACGTCATGCAAGTATCAATGACCTTAAAATTACTAAGCAAGAGCGTAAGTTCCATTGGCCCCAAGGCAGCCGACCTGTAGAACACCCAAGTTTAACTGAACTAGGTTTATAGAAGTTAATCAAAATAGGGCGATTTTATTTTTGATAATCGCAAAGTATTATCAGCGATAGCTAGCTTTGCGGATTTAGATTAGCTCAAAGAAACTTAGTGCCATATATTAGATAAGAGCAATTCGGCTGTTGTATTATCTAGCCAACAAGCACATTCTCCCAGTAGTGAAACATTGCATAATTCCTTATATAAGCTATAAAATATATTCAATCCTAAACTAAGTTAAGCGTGTTGAGAGCTTTTAGATAAGTAGATTAAAAGCTCTTTAGTAGTCATGTGAACAGGGGCTGTTTATCTATGATTAATTATTTAAAACTTTGCTTTTTTTCTACCTGTTTATGCCTGTTCACCTCAACGATGGCCGCTGAAAATGATGATTTAACTTCCATGGTTATTGTTACAGGTCCTTACCCGCCAGCTATCAATGAAGCAGATGAAGATAAAGGTTACGTATCTAGACTTGTTGCTGATGCTTTTGCTCTAGAAGGAATTAAGGTGTCATTTATCTTTGTGCCCTGGGCCCGAGGCTTACGAATGGTAAGGTTGGGTCATGAAGCTTGTATTATGTATTACGGAAAAACACCCGATAGAATTAAATCTTTTATATTTAGTGAGCCACTGTTTGAAGAAGAGTGGCTTTTTTTCCATTTAAAAAGTACCGATGTTAAGTGGAAAAAATTAACTGACTTATCTCGATATATTATTGGCGCAACATTGAGCTACACCTATAGTGAAGAGTTTCATAAACTGGCTGACGAGAAAGAAATAAGTGTGCACTGGGTTGCCAGAGATAAGCAAAACTGGCAACTATTAATGTCAGGTCGAATTGATCTTTTTCCCAGTGTAAAAACCGGTTGGTATCAATTACGGAGTCTTTATAGTGAAGCAGCAATAAAGCAGATTACCACCCACCCTAAACCACTAAAATCTCAGCTAAACTATTTACTCTGCTCTAAAGATCATCCTAATGCCGAGTACTTCCGAGGCAAGTTTAATCAAGGCTTCACTAAGTTAAAAAAATTGCGCCCAATCTCGTATTATATTCCTGATAGCAACGGCGAAATGTGGCCTGTTGAAATTAATTAAATCAACTCAGTTCAATTAATCAAATAACCACGCATAAAGACAATAAGTTTTTGTAGCTAAAAATCATTTCATTGAAAGTAATTAGGTAGATATTATGAAAAAATTAGCAATGTTTTTACTCGCCTTATGCTTTTCTTCGGCATGTTTTTCGGCTGATAAAGAGCAGTTGAGCGACAAAGTCAAACAACTTGAAATAGAAATACAGCAACTAAAAAAGGCCGTAAATACTTCAGATAACAATACTGCAGATAACAAAGTTGTTGAAAA
>JALJPA010000109.1 GCA_022969215.1 Colwellia sp.
TTACCCTGTTGCTACTTTTCTCTATTCGTTTATTAATATTAAGAAAAAGTAGCAGCATCAAGAATAATTCTGCGCAAGTATTAGGCCCCAAAGCAAGTAAAGTGATTTCAGTATTGGTATTAAGCTTTTTACTGTGTAGCTTTATTTTTGATATTGAAGTGGGCTTGTTGTTTTATCCCGTTATTATTAATAGCGCTTTGGCTTTGATTTTTTCCTATTCGTTAGTCAATCCTCCACCCATCATTGAGCGTCTTGCACGGCTAACTCAAGCTGATTTGCCAGATCATGCGGTAATTTATACACGTACGGTAACTAAAGTATGGTTAGGGTTTTTCATCCTCAATGGCTTAGTTGCATGCTATACCGCCTTATTTACTAGTTTACAAACATGGACTATTTACAATGGCTTCATTGCTTATATATTGATGGCTATACTCTTTTGTGGTGAGTATCTAGTGAGATTAAGGGTGCAAAAACTTAATGACCATTGATCTTTATACTTTTCCTGTAGATAAGCAGAATAACTTTATTCATCACGAACAGAGTGTTTCAGGCCAGCAATGGGTAAAAGAATGTATAGCCCTAGCACAAGAGATAAACAGCTATAGCGAACGTAATTGGCTGTTATATCAGGATGATTTTTATCAATTCAGTGTAAACTTTTTTGCACTTTTATTAGCAGATAAGAATATTGTGCTCTCACAAAGTGAACAGACTGAACGGTTACAGCAGGCCGCTAAGTTTGCCGACATTAGCATTGGTGACAGGGTTATTGCTGAAAGTGCTGAAAGTGCTGGTGGTGATATAGGAATTGGCGAAAGTGATGTGGATGAAAGTAACTTAGCTAATAACTACCATAAGAATTACCTTAAGAATAACCAGTCTCAACCTTTAGCACATTTTAGCCGTGATAAAGACTTTTTAGCTCAAGATTCAACGGCAGTTGCACTTAACATTAATGCCAACACCACTATCACCCTGTTTACTTCAGGCTCATCAGGTGACGCGAAAGCCATTAAAAAATGCTGGTACCAGCTAGCAAATGAAGTTGTCTGTTTAGAGCAACTATTTCCAGATGAAAACAGCTGTGTTTTATCGACGGTTACCCATAAACATATTTATGGTTTGTTGTTTAAATTGATTTGGCCTGTATTTACCGATAAACAAATCATTTGTGAAACGATTGAATACCCTGAGCAAATTGAACTGTACAGCCAAAATTTCGCTAATCTGTTATTGATCTCAAGTCCAAGTTATTTAGCGCGTACTGCTCAGCAGTTCTCAGCGCAAGCAATGACAAATATTCAACGCGTTTTTTGCTCCGGTGGCGCTTTAAGTGCAAATATTGCTGATGAAATTTTTGGTAAATACCAGCAGGCCATTACTGAAGTTTATGGCAGTACGGAAACCGGCGGTATTGCTTGGCGACAACAAAGCGGCAATGTCCAATGGCAATTATTTCCACAGCATCAAGTGAGCTTAGCCAAAGATGACACCTTAGTTTTAAAATCAAATTTCTTGGCTAAAGACGATTGCTATAAAACCGATGATAGAGTTGAGCTTAACGGTCGGTTTTTTAACTTGTTGGGTCGAGTTGACCGCATTATCAAGTTACATGAAAAAAGGCTGTCCCTTGATGAGATGGAAAAGCAATTAACCAGCCTGGAAAATGTTAATGCTTGTCACTGCTTTGTCTTAGATAACTTAGGCAGTAAAACGGCATTAGTTACCGTAATAGAATTAAAAAATAATTATTTACTACCTAGTGATTTAATTCAAAGAAAACAGTTGATTAGTACATATAAAAAAGTCTTATTGTCAGTATTTGAACCATCATTATTACCAAGGAAGTGGCGTTTTGTCGCTCAGCTGCCTTTTAATAGCCAAGGCAAGCTAGTAAAAACTGAATTAGTAGACCTTTTTAAGTCGAGCAACATGGTTAATGAGGAAGTATTAATGAGCAGTGGTATTAACGAGTAAATATGAATGAGTATGTATTAATGAGTCAATTTTAATGAAAAGTAATGTCCACAAACTACTGCCGAGTATTACGGCCATAGAACACAAGACTGATTCAGTGTTATTAGATTTAACCATAAATGCAGAATTAAGATGTTTTAAAGGTCACTTCGATGATTTTGCCGTGGTGCCAGGTGTGGTGCAACTAGATTGGGCTATTGCCTTTGCTCGTGAATATTTAGTTATGCAAGGTGATGTGCTCGATATCAGCGTGTTGAAATTTCAAAAGCTGTTATTACCTGATATGCAAGTGCAACTCGTTATTGAGAAAAAATCGCCGGAAAAATTCAGTTTTCGTTATTTCAAAGATGACGATAAGTTTGCTTCAGCGCGCGTGGTATTAGGTTCATGAGTGTTTGTACCGATAGAACAGATAGTCTCGGCAATACTGATAGTAGCGATAGCACCACTATTTGCGCAGTCATTCCTAGCTACAATCATAGTGCTAAATTGGTACAAATTAGTGCCGCGTTATTGGCAAAAAATATAACGGTATTTATTGTTGATGATGCCAGCACTGCTGAGCACAGTACTGTGTTAGCCGAAATCAGCGATGGCGATGATAATATTCACTTAATAAGCCATCAAATAAACCAAGGTAAAGGCGGCGCGGTTATTACCGGTTTAATGGCTGCGCAAAAGCTGGGTTTTAGCCATGCTTTACAAGTAGATGCTGACGGTCAACATGATCTCAATGATATTGACGCCTTGCTTGCATTGTCGGCGCAATACCCGCTGGCTTTAATCAGCGGTAAGCCTGTTTATGATGACAGTATTCCTAAAGGCCGTTTATGGGGGCGCTCTATCACACACTTTTGGGTGCATATTGAAACCTTGTCCCTGAAGGTAAAAGATACTATGTGTGGCTTTCGTGTTTACCCCTTAGCGACTAGCTGTCAGTTAATAAATCAGGTTAGTTTAGGTAAACGTATGGACTTTGATATTGAGATCATGGTGCGACTCTTTTGGCGCAATGTCGATATTAAGTTTATACCCACCAAAGTGGATTACCCCGAAGATGGTCAATCTCACTTTAGAGCTTTGCATGATAATGTGCTAATTAGCTGGCTGCATACCCGCTTAGTTATTGGCATGTTAGTACGATTACCCTATTTAGTGATGAGTAGATTGTTTAACTCAAAGCCAAGGTCAAAGTCAAAGCCAAAAGCACAAACACACAAAAACCAGACCGCTAACAAAGTAGAGCCGGGTGTTACTCATGACGACAACTAGTCATTGGTCATCAATGGGTGAACGTGGCTCAAAACTTGGTTTAAAAACATTTTTGCTGTTTTATCAATATGGCGGCCGCTATCTAGCCTTGCTTATCTTATACCCTGTTATTTTGTATTTTTTTATCACAGGTAAAACAAGTCGAACGGCGTCACAAAACTATTTAGTTAAGCTGCATCAAGCGGGTTATTTAGCGAATAAACCTAACCTATGGCTTAGTTTTAAACACTTTCTAGCTATGGGTTTTGCCGCTTTAGATAAAGTGGATGTCTGGTTAGGGAAAATTAGCATGAGCTCTATTAATCATGTTAACTATGCTGTTTTTGAACCCTTACTTTTGGCAAAAAAAGGCGCGTTAATCATCGGCTCTCACTTAGGTAATCTTGAGGTATGTCGTGCGTTAGCTAACGACAATACTGGTGCCTGCTTTAACGTATTAGTATTTACCGAACATGCCCAGCAATTTAATGAGCTGATTAATAGTTTAAATAGCGACGTTAAAGTAAACCTAATTGAAGTCACTGAAATGGGGCCCGCTCTTGCGATTATGCTGCAAGAAAAAATCAATCAAGGTGAATATGTTGTTATTGCCGGTGATAGAACCTCCACCACGGTGGCTAGCCGCGTTATTTATCATGACTTTTTAGGTGAACAAGCACCATTCTCTCAAGGGCCTTTTATTCTTGCCGGGATATTGCAATGTCCGGTGTTAATGATGTTTTGCTTAAAGGCAGCTTCATCGAGCAAACATACCTATGATTTGATTTTTGAAGAGCTATCTCCGGGTGTGCATTGGCGTAGAAAAACACGTGACCTTGAGTTAAGTAAATTAGTAAAAAAATACGCTGAAACATTAGAAAAATATTGTGCACGTTACCCGCTACAATGGTTTAATTTTTTTGATTTTTGGCAACAAGACAGCATGAATAGCAACAGTAATAATATTAATACTGAACATAGCAATAATATTAAGCGAAACCGCTAAGAGTAGTAGGATACCAATATGTTAGAAGAAAATAACACCACAGTTTTTGGCGCAGCAGCACTATCCATTGAAGATATAGTCGCTATTGCTAAAAATGAAAAAAAAGTGGCGCTCTCAAATGACAGTGACTTTACCCAAAAGATAGATGCTGGTGTTGCTTTTTTAGATGCATTATTAAAAGAAGATGGCGTGATTTATGGTGTGACCACAGGTTATGGAGAATCATGTACAGTGGCAATTCCGCCAGAATTAGCGAACGAATTACCCCTGCATTTAACCCGCTTTCATGGCTGTGGCTTAGGTGATTATTTTTCCCCTGAGCAGGGCCGAGCAATCTTAGCTACGCGGTTAGCGTCATTGAGTCGTGGTTACTCAGGTGTTAGCTGGGCTTTGTTAAAACAATTTACTGCGTTTTTAAATAACAATATTGTTCCGGTTATTCCTGAAGAAGGCTCTGTTGGTGCTAGCGGTGATTTAACGCCACTGTCTTATGTGGCTGGCGCCCTTTGTGGTGAACGCGATGTGTATTATCAAGGTAAAAAAGTTTCGGCTAAAGTGGCTTTAGCTAACGAAAAGCTTAATCCAATTACCCTACGCCCTAAAGAAGGCTTAGCGATAATGAATGGTACGGCAGTAATGACAGCATTAGCATGCCAAGCCTTTGCTAGAGCCGCTTATTTAACAAAATTGAGTGCTAGGATAACTGCCTTAAGCAGTCTAGCGTTAAAAGGCAACAGTAATCACTTTGATGACATATTGTTTTCGGTTAAACCTCATCCAGGTCAAGCAGATGTAGCCTCATGGATACAACATGACTTAAATCATCATGAGCATCCGCGCAATTCACATAGGTTACAAGACAGGTACTCAATTCGTTGTGCACCGCATGTTATTGGTGTGCTGGCGGACTCATTACCTTGGCTGAGACAGTTTATAGAGAATGAATTGAATAGCGCTAATGACAACCCGATAATTGATGGCATTGGTGAACACGTTTTACATGGTGGTCATTTTTACGGTGGCCATATTGCGATGGCGATGGACAGTATGAAAACTGCTGTTGCCAATATCGCTGATTTACTTGATAGGCAAATGGCAAGTTTAGTGGATGTAAAATACAACAATGGTCTACCGCCGAATCTATCGGCGGCGGCACCAGAGCGACTTGCCATTAACCATGGCTTTAAAGCGGTACAAATCGGCGCGTCAGCTTGGACTGCTGAGGCGTTAAAACTCACCATGCCCGCCAGTGTATTTTCCCGTTCAACAGAATGTCATAACCAAGATAAAGTGAGTATGGGCACTATTGCTGCGCGAGATTGTTTACGGATTCTACAGCTTACCGAGCAAGTAGTAGCAGCGACACTTTTATCTAGTTATCAAGCGGTTACTTTACGAATTCAACAAAATGAATTAGATCGTGATACGCTATCGACACCGATTGCAGAAATGTTGACGGATATTGGTGAGTTTTTTGAATTAGTGACTGAAGATAGGCCACTTGAGGGTGTTTTAAGAGCAACGGTGTCATATATCCAAGAGCAGAGATGGTCACTTTATGAGTAAACAGGAGTATGTAACTACGGCTGTTGATATTGAAATTCCGTTTCATGATTGTGATCCGATGAACGTGGTTTGGCATGGTAATTATCCACGCTATTTTGAGGTGGCTCGCTGTCAATTATTACGTTTGTTTAATTACGACTACCTAGATATGCAAGCCTCGGGTTATATGTGGCCTATTGTCGATATGCGGTTAAAGTACGTCGGCTCAGCTAAGTTTACTCAAATGATAACGGTCACGGCGACTTTAGTTGAGTATGAAAACAGGATCAAAATTAATTATCTGATCACCGATAAAAAGACCGGCGCAAAATTAACCAAAGGTTATACCATACAAGCAGCGGTTTCGATGGGCACTAATGAGTTGCAATTTGAGTCGCCAGCGATTTTAATTGAAAAGTTACAGCCTTTCTTAGCTGCCCATATTAGCTGCGCCACGAGATAAGTAATGATGAATTTTGCCAAGGTGAAAAAAGTGACTACACCAAATACTTTACTATTAAAGCTAATGCCAGCACTAACATCAGCCTTAACGTCAATGACAACGTTAACTGTAATGCTAACGTTAACGCTAGCCACACTTTTTACCTCATCAGTAAATGCCGCCTCAGCGGCGAATATTGTTATGGAAAAGGCCGATGATTTACAGCCAGTAAAAGGCTTTTTTTCACAAAGTAAAAACATAAAACCGTTAAAACGTCCTTTTAAGTCACAGGGCAGTTTTGTTTACTTGCCTAATAAAGGCCTACTTTGGCATACACAAAAGCCAATTGACTCAATAAAGTTGTTTGCTAATGACGGTGTTTATAAAGTTAATGGACAAGGTGTTTTGGTAAAAGAGGCACAACTTGATAATGAGTTTTTCTTGGCCTTATTTTCCGCTGACCAAGAAAAATTAACACGGTTTTTTATCATTGAATCATTGCCAAGTAATGCTGATGATGGACACTCACTTTGCCTGGCGTTAACACCCCTGAGTGAGACTATGCAAAGCTTGTTTAAAACCATTAATCTTTGCATGAATGAAGACAATACTGGTGGCAGCAACTCGAAAGCAATGCCGAGTAAAATAGAGCTGATTGAAGCTAACGGTAATAACACTGAAATTAACTTGCAGTTATCAAGTGAGTCAATAAGCGCCAAGGAGTTAGCTTATTTTGACTAAGGGTTTGAATCAGGGTTCTGCTAAGGGCTTAACTGAGAGATCATATTTAGTGTTATGGCTGTTAATGGTCCTAGTTTGTAGTGCTATTTTATTGGTTAAATTTAATAAATCAGAGCAACAATATCATGCTGGTCTGCTGGCTACCCTGGAAATAAACACCCCAAAACATCAAGCTGCCATCAGCCTTGGGCAGAATTATCAAAATAAATTATTAATACTGGTCGGTCATCAACAGCTTGAACAAGCAGTAGCTATGGCGAGTGAAATAAGAGCCCGTTTACAACACCAGCCTTGGCTAGAAAATGTTTATAGCAACCCACTTAATTCCAAACAGCTACAACAACTTGTTTCCTATTATGGCGCATCGCCATTTAGCTATTTAGCAGACAAACAAAAAGCAATACTGACTTCAGCGTTAACCGACAAACAAACAGACGCTATTTCTGCGGAATATTTTTCCTTGCTGAATCAATGGGCTGATCCGATTGTTAGCCAGTCTTTAGAAAAAGATGCCACCTTAACCTTGGCTTCATTCATAAAAGAGCGCTTAGCTATAAGTACTCAAGCAGACCGTCATTGGCAGTTTAACCAACAAGAATTTATGCTTAAGGGCGATGATAAAAACTACATCCCTATTTTTATCAGCATCAAGGCAGAGTTTACCAATATTCGTGATTCAGTTGATATTTATCAAGAGTTACAAAACATCAAAGCGAGCTACACACACCTTGCTACCGAGAATAAAAGTGCTAGCGAAGTATTAATGACCGGCATGATTTTGCACTCAGCCGCAGCAAGCTTGCAGGCGCAGTCTGAAATTAGCAGCTTTGGTCTGTTTTCTCTGCTTGGTGTTATCTTAATTATTCTTTTGGCCTTTCGGGCTATCACACCGTTACTTGCTTGCTTAGCTGTTATCGGTAGTGCACTTTTGGTGGGCATAGTTGCCTTAACTTTATGGTTTGAAACCATACATTTACTGGCTTTTGTCTTTGCGGTCAGTATCTTGGGTATTGCCGTCGATTACGGTTTTCATGTTTTGGTGTTACGCCAACAGACACAAGCATCAGCAGAGAGTATTCGCCGGAAAGTCTTTCTGCCACTTACCATTGCCTTGGTCTCAACCATTGCCGGCTACAGTTTGTTTTTTACCACACCGATTACTTTATTACACCAAGTGGTGGTTTTTGTTGGTTTTGGTTTGGTTGGCGCTTATTTAAGTGCCTTATTATTATTACCTAGCATTACATTTAAAAGTCGCGGTACTTCCTTTGCGGTATTACCTAAACAAAATTTTGCCTACCTCGTTATCGCCATGGTTATTTTTGCCATTAGTATTTCGGGGTTAAATTTTGATGATCACATTGGTAATTTAAATACTAAATCAACGTTGTTAGTACAAGAAGAGCAAAAGGTCGCCAGGTTAACGGGAGAGAGTGTTTATCCTTATATGGTACTGATTAAAGCGAATAGTCAAGATGAGCTACTTGCAGATGCCCAGCGACTTACTAAAGGTCTACGAAGGCAGGGCGCGGTATTAAAAAGCATTGCCGATTGGCAACTTTCTAAATCCGCACAGCAAAATAATATTGACTTAGTGACAGCGAATTGGCAATTAAACCACTATCAGGTTATCTCCGCATATTTTGACAAAGACGCCATAGAGTCAGTCATTAGCCAAGCAAAACCCATCGCGACAATGCCAAGCTTTATTGCACAAAATATGGGCCTAGATATTAAAAAAGTAGCTGGAAAATATTGGACGGCGTTATTGCTCAGCGCGCCAGTATCCGACTTACAAATGCAGTTTATCAGCACCTTTGAAAATGCCAGTTATGTCAATTTACCCCTTGCGCTGTCAAAGCAGTTAGCAACCGTGCGAACTAATGTTTTACAGCTTGCCTTACCGGCAATGTTAGTAATATTAATCATTTTAAGTCTTTATTTTGGTCTACGGAGTGCTTTCATTATGTTGTTAGTACCGACAGTATCTGCGGGGCTGGCACTGGTCTTTAGTCAATTTTTCCAACCGAGTTTAAATATTTTTAATGTACTGGCTTGTTTGCTTATAATCACCTTAGCAATTGATTATGTGGTGTTTTTTAGAAGTCATGGTGTGACTAAAATCATTAGCCACACCATTAGTCTTTCAGCGCTGTCATCAGCACTAACCTTTGGTGTAATGTCTTTTAGTACTACGCCTGCGGTGAGTAGCTTTGGCTTAACCTTATTAATAGGTATTTGCTTAGCTTGGCTGTTAAGCCACTTAACACCATTAACATTCACTAATAAACAAGTTAATAAATAAGCTAAAAAATAAGTTAAATAATAGCTTAGATAATAAATAATATAATTAACAAGATAATAAAAAAAATAACAAATTAAAAATGGCGCTTATCTGAATAAGCCATACTAAACGGAAGTAAAAACATGATCCAATTACCTGAACAAGGCGAACTATCTGCTGTTGCCGCTAAGTCTATGGCGCAACATATCGCCTTTTCACCTTATATTTTCCAAGCAACAGCCGCATTGAAAGATTTAGGTATCTTGCAGTTTATCGATAAAAACAGACGTAAAGGCGTATTGTTAAATGACATTGTTGACGCGGTAAAGGTCAGTGAATACGGCGTGAGTGTTTTATTAGACTTTGCCTTAACTTGTGGCTTAATTACGATTACACATGAAGAGAGTGAGCCTAAAGACTTACCACGTTACCGTATAACCAAAGTTGCGTTTTTTCTTTTACATGATGAAATGTCGGTAGTGAACTTTGATTTCACCCAACACTTTGCTTATCAGGGGTTAGCTAACCTTACTGAGTCAATTAAAACCGGTAAACCAGAAGGCTTAAAAATGTTTGGTGATTGGCCAACATTATATCCACATTTACCAGAGCTACCAGACGAAACAAGAGCGAGTTGGTTTGCCTTTGATCATTTTTATTCTGATCATGCTTTTGATGAAATATTGCCATTGGTTTTTGCTAGCAAACCGAAACATATTGTTGATATTGGTGGTAATACCGGACGTTTTTCTACTAAGTGTTTACAGCATGATAGTGAAGTGCAGGTAACCATTATGGACTTACCGCCGCAGTTGGCTAAAGCACAACAAAATATTGACCAAGCCGGGTTAAGTGAGCGTTTCCATGCATTTCCTTGTGATATGTTAGACCCAAACCAAGTATTAGCTGCGGATGCTGATGTTTATTGGATGAGTCAATTTTTAGATTGTTTCTCTGAGCCACAAATTAAAGTGATTTTATCGAATATTGCTAAGGGTATTTCAGCTGGACAAAAGGTGTTAATTTTAGAAACCTTTTGGGATGCACAAAAATTTGATGCCGCCGCTTTTAGCTTAAATGCGACCTCACTGTATTTCACCTGTTTTGCTAACGGCAATAGTCGTATGTATGCCGCAGATAAGTTCAAGGCTTTAGTGACAGCGAGCGGTTTAACAATTGAACAACAAATTGATAATATTGGTTTAGGCCATAGTTTATTAGTGTGCAGTAAAGCGGCAAAATAACCATGCAAGTAAGTAAAAAATTATTCGCTAAAGTTAATCAATACATTTTACTGGTCTGTGCTGCTCTTATGGTCAGTGGCTGTGCTATGCACATGGATAATGTTCATCGAGTGAACCTTGATGATGATATTGCTTATATATTGCAACCTATACCTGAGACGTTGGTTAATACGGGCATACAAGCAGTATTTACACTTAAGCAGCAGAAGAAGCAAGGTAAAGAAAGCCAGTTTATGATTCAAGTTGAGATGACATCATCTCGTCTACTCGTTTCGGGTTTTACCATTGAAGGGTTATCACTGTTTAGCCTTGATTGGCATACCGAATTAGGCACACTGGTTTATGATAAAAAAATTGCCATTGACCCCTTAAGAGTGCTGGCTGAATTGCAGTTAGTGCTCTGGCCTAGCAGTGATGTTACACAAGGTTTAGCGCAGGGAACACTGAAAGTGCTAAGCGTAAACTATCGTGAGATAAGCTCAAATAATGACGTTATTTATCAAATTAAACAGCAAGATAATATTAGCCGACTAGTAAATGTTAAAGCGGGCTATTCAATTGTGATAGAAGAGTTAGAGCGCTGGTCTTTGTCAGATGAAAAGTTAGATGGAAAATTAAATGAAAAGTCAGATCAATATGGCTCAGTGAATGAACTAACCGCTGATAACGTGGAGATCACCCCATGAGCATTTATTTAAATGAGCTTGGTTTAGTCTGTGCACTGGGTACAGATAAGAAAACAGTGTTAACTAATTTTCTTGCCGGTGAGCAAGGCTTTATGAAAGCCGATAGCAGCTTTGGCATTAACACCGTTATAGGCAAGGTCGAAGCTAAACTACCTGATTTGACGGCATATGGTGACTATCAAAACAGTCGTAATAACCAGTTAGCTTTTCTTGCCTTTGAACAGATTTCAGCAAAGCTCAATCAATTAATAATAAAGCTTGGTGATGAAATAAAACGTCCACTGAATATTGCTGTTGTTATTGGCACTAGCACCTCAGGTATCGCCAGTGGTGAACAATCAATGCAGCAATATTTAGCTAACGGTAAACATGAGAAAAATTATCACTATGCTATGCAAGAGATGGGCGCCACCGCTGAATTTATTGGCAAGTTAGCCAAGGCAAATGCCAGTGTTTATGGTATCTCAACGGCCTGTACCTCAAGTGCTAAGGCATTAATAAGCGGCCAACGTTTGTTAGAAAACGGTTTAGCGGATATTGTCATTGCCGGTGGTGTTGATAGTTTATGCAAAATGACCGTCAATGGCTTTAATGCGCTAGCGTCTATTTCAGCAAGTCATACCTTGCCATTTCAAGCTCAGCGCTGTGGCATTAATATTGGTGAGGGCGCGGCATTATTTGTTATGAGTCAGTCAGCAGATGATATCGCCCTGAAGGGTTTTGGTGAAACCAGTGATGCCCACCATATTTCAGCGCCACATCCTGACGGCGACGGGGCGAGTAAAGCCATGTTAGCAGCCCTAGAAAGTGCTAACTTATCAGCAGGTGATATTAGCTATATTAATTTACATGGTACGGGCACGGTACAAAATGATGCCATGGAAGCTAAGGCAGTCACTAAGGTATTTGATGCTACACCTTGTACTGCCAGCAAGCAGTTACATGGTCATTGTTTAGGTGCTGCAGGCGCTATTGAGGCAGGTTTGTGCTGGTTGTTATTAAGTGATCTTAACAAAGATAAACATTATCCAGTAATGACACTTACCGGCGATTTAGATACTAATATTGCGCCGATAAATTTAATCACTGAAAATAGCCCGAGATATAAAACACTTCAGCACTGTATGTCTAATTCTTATGCTTTTGGCGGCAATAATGCCAGTTTGATTTTATCCGTTGAGAAAGCGAATTAAAGGCTTTTATTAAAAATATGTATGATATTGAAGAAGTAATAAAACATAGAAAACCGATGCGTTTAGTCGATGAATTAATTTCGTTTGATGAAAGCAGTGCTTGTGTATTGGTAAATATCAATGAAGAAAGTGAGTTTTATCAAGCAGAGCGACGCGGCGTACCGAGTTATATTGGTATTGAATATATGGCGCAGTGTATTGCTGCTCAGGCGGGTGCAAATGAACTCGCTCGCGGTGGCGATATCAGGCTTGGCTTTTTATTAGGCACACGTAAATATAAACCTAATTGCACCTTTTTTACCTGCGGTGAAACCTTACAGGTAACCGCGACACGACTATTGGCAGATTCTGCGGGTTTATCCGTTTTTGAGTGCACTATTGTTGCAAAAAATCAGCAAGAAGTTATCTTGGCTCAAGCAAAAATCAATGTATATCAGCCGGACAATGCTGCGGACTATGTCAGTTAAGAGTGTCAGCTAAATATTAAGCGGACATACTTAACTGAATAATAGGCAGGATAGCTAAGTAAATGACAGGAAATATAAATGAATAATACAGTGTTAGTAACAGGCTCTAGTAAGGGCATTGGTAAAGCCATAGCTATTGAGTTAGCAAAGAGTGGTTTCGATATCGTCGTTCATTATCATAGCGATATTAAAGGCGCAGAAGAAACCTTAGCCCAAGTGAATCTGCAGCAGAGTGACGGTAATAGCCGCATTGTCCAGTTTGATATTGCCAATGAAGAGCAAAGTAGACAGGTTTTAACCAGCGATATTGAAGAGTTTGGCGCTTATTATGGCGTAGTTTGTAATGCTGGCGTGCATAGCGATAATGCTTTCCCTGCCATGACGAGTGATGAATGGCATAAAGTGATTCACACTAACCTAGATGGTTTTTATCATGTGGTACATCCACTAATTATGCCCATGATTCAGCTAAGAAAAGGTGGCCGTATAGTCGCGATTTCTTCGGTGTCAGGTATTTTAGGTAATCGCGGTCAAGTTAACTATAGTGCTTCAAAAGCCGGCCTAATTGGTGCGGTAAAAGCCTTAGCTTTAGAGCTAGCGAAACGAAAAATAACTGTAAATTGTGTCGCGCCAGGTATTATTCAAACAGAGATGACTGAAGATATGCCCGAAGATATGATCAAGAAATTAGTGCCGATGCGCAGAGCCGGTAGTGATTTTGAAGTAGCAGCGACAGTAAACTTTCTATTTTCATCAGGGGCCAACTATATCACCCGCCAAGTTATTAGCGTCGATGGAGGGTTAAGTTAATGCATCGTGTTGTTGTTACCGGAATGTCAGCAATTACTGCCTTAGGCGATAACTGGCAAGACTTCTCAGCTAAGCTGAAAAAAGGTGAAAATGCCGTGCAATATCATACGTTGTGGGATGGTTATGATGACCTGAATACTCGTTTAGCTGCGCCTATTGTTGATTTTAAAAAACCTAAATATTATACCAGAAAACAATGCCGATCTATGGGCCGAGTTTCCTTAATGGCAACCACGGCTACTGAGCAGGCATTACAACAAGCGGGCTTGTTAGAAAGTGAACTATTAACTAACGGTGACATGGGCATAGCATACGGTTCAAGCACGGGCTCTACCGCACCATTTGTTGATTTTGCTAATTTGCTTAGTGAAAAAAGTATGAACGGCATAACTTCTACCAGCTATATCAAAATGATGGCACATACTACTGCGGTAAATGTTGGCGTGTTTTTTGGTGTTAAAGGGCGTGTTTATACCACCAGCTCTGCTTGTACCTCGGGCTCACAAGCTCTAGGTTATGCCTATGAAGCCATTAAATACGGCAAACAAACGGCAATGATCGCTGGCGGCGCTGAGGAGCTGTGTGTCACCATAGCGGCAGTTTTTGATACTTTATTTGCAACCAGTACCCAAAATGACCAGCCGAAAAACAACCCTAAACCTTATGATGCTCAGCGTGATGGTTTAGTGATTGGAGAAGGCGCTTGTAGCTTTATTCTAGAGAGTTATGAGTCTGCTCAAGCTCGCGGCGCGACAATCCTTGCCGAACTAGTTGGTTTTGGTACTAACTCAGATGGTCAACATGTCACTCAACCTTCAGCTGAAACTATGCAAATTGCTATGGAAATGGCACTAAAAGATGCCGCCATACAAGCAAGTGACATTGGTTATGTTAATGGCCACGGCACGGCAACAGAAAAAGGTGATATTGCTGAAACTCAGGCGACAGAAAAGGCGCTAGGTAAAGATACCGCGATAAGCTCTCTGAAAAGCTATCTAGGTCATACCTTGGGTGCTTGTGGCAGTATTGAAGCTTGGGCAAGTATTAATATGATGAATGATAACTGGTTTGCACCAACAGCCAATTTGACCGATATTGACCCTCAATGTGGCGATTTAAACTATATCCAAGGTGAAGGCCTAAGCAGAAACACCGATTATATTATGACTAACAACTTCGCTTTTGGTGGTATTAATACCTCATTGATATTTAAAAAATATTAATACC
>JALJPA010000011.1 GCA_022969215.1 Colwellia sp.
TATCGGCGGTGATTATAAACAAAGATCGGGCAAATACGCCAATATGGCAACGTTAGACCAAGAGCAATGGCGTACGGTTGATACCGGCCAACACGGCTTAAGAACAGCAATGCGATGTGAAGAATTGTTATGTATTGCGACAGGAAAAAACAGCAATGATATTTCCTTTGATGGCGGCACGACTTGGCGTATATTAGCCAATACTACTGCAGAAAAAAATGACCAAGGCTTTTATACTTTAGCCAGTAACCAAAACTTATTTTTAGCTGCCGGAGCTAAAGGAAAAATTGCCATCTATTCATTTCGTCAATAATTTGTAAAATTGAATATTATGTTACTGAAGTGCCTGCTAACACGTAATTAGCAGGTGATTTTTGTCTTAGCTTCTATTGTTACTACCTAGAAGAAGCAGGTAAAGGTCGCTCCAGTTACTACTAACTGAATGCCTTTTTAAACGCCTCTTTATAGCTACGTGATAACTTTAACTTTATTCCTGATTTAAAAAAAACCTCACCATCACCGCTTGGCAGGTAGCTGATACTTTCAATCTCATTATGATTTATAGCATGACTACGATGAATACGACTAAAGCCAAGGCTTTCTATTCGAGTAACGATGTTAGCTAAGGTCGACCGCAACGGATATATCCGCCCTTTACTGTGCAAATTTACATAGTTGCCACAGGACTCTAACCACTCAATATCAGAGACTTTAACTAAGAACTCCTTATCCAGTTTTTTCACTAAAAAATGTCTCGGTATTTTGTTGTCTTCTTCTTTATTCGCTTGCTCTTCATCCTCCGCTATCGGGCTAGCTTCGCCTTTAATACGAATATAGATGTACTGCACCATATGAAAGATAAAGAAAAAGAACAGATAGCCCCAAGCATCTTTTCTATATTCATACCAAAGCTCCCTAATAATCGAGCCAAAATCATAGTCACCACCATTAACAAAATAGACCCCTTCACGAATGACAATCATGATAAAAACGTGAGCTAAAGAGAAAAGGATTGAGCCAATTAAGTGGATTATCAGTTGCTTACTTATGTTTATAAGACGTGGTGGGTAACGCTTTAAAAGCCAAACTATTGCCGGAAATAAGCACAAGGTAGCTAACGCACTACTGAACTCCCAAGTAAACGGTTCCCATAACGCAATATCAGGCGATCCATACCTACTGTGTTCCATCCAAACAGTAGAGGCATTTAAAATACTGTTGATAAATAAATAGGCACTCACTGCAAGGTAGCCATATAAAACTTTGTATTTTTCTATTTGTTCTAATTGGTCGCTATTCATTTATCCCACTATTCCACCGTTTATCCCTAAAGCCAGTCGGAACAAGCACTAAGGCGTTTTTTAACATAAGTAATTCTTACATACTGCCAGATAAAATCTTAATGGAGAAAGCCATGACTTACAATAATAATGAACGTCACTATGATATTGACTGGTTAAGAACGTTAGCACTTGGCGTATTAATTTTATACCACGTTGGTATGTACTATGTAACTGACTGGGGTTGGCATATAAAAAGCGAAGCAACATCGACCATATTACAAGATATTATGATATTAACTAATCCATGGCGAATGTCGCTGTTATTTTTTATTGGTGGTATTACCTTGGCTTTAGTACAGCCACGATACTCCTCTTGGCACTTGGCTAAATCACGAACGACACGATTATTAATCCCATTATTGTTTGGTATGTTTGTTATTGTTGTGCCCCAGATTTACTACGAAGCACTGAGTCAAAACTTAATAAAGCCAGGCTATTTAAACTTTTGGTCTAGCTACATCAATCCCAATACTGAGTTATTGCGTGATCACCACACCATAATAGGTTTACTTACCTGGAATCACTTATGGTTTTTACCTTATTTATGGCTATATAGCCTTTTATTTATCATTTTAACAGCGCCACTTAATAGCTTAGCCAATAGTAAATTACTTAAGAAGGTACCAGCAACATTAGCTTTATCGATGGCTGTTTTAGGCTTAACTTTTGTCTGGTTAATGCTTCGACAAGACTACCCGCCCACAAATGCATTAATTAACGATTGGTATAATCACGGAAAATACTTGTTAGTTTTCACCCTAGGTTATTTCTTTGTCTTACAGAAGTCTTGGTGGCAATTTATTATTGATAAGCGACTAACTTTACTGGTAGTAGCGATTTTAGCTTACATTTTTATCATCGCAGACAGACACGATAGCTTTACTTTTCTAGCTAGTCAGTTTGAGACTAACCTAGTTGTTAAACTATTTTATGGCATCATTTTATCAATAAACCACTGGGCATGGTTATTTTGTGTAGTCGGCTTTGCTGGCTTCTACCTTAACCGCCCAAGTCCAAAGCTAAGTTATGCAACAAATGCAATTTTACCCTGTTACATTTTGCACCAGACCTTAATCATTGTTTTCGCCTGGTGGTTAAAACCCTTACTGTTAAATCCGCTATTAGAAGCAATGTTACTGCTTTCAATGACTATTGTCGGCTGCTTGATTGGTTATGAAGTTATTCGACGGGTAAATGTTTTACGCCTGCTCTGTGGTATGAAAACAGTTAAAAATAAATATTCCATGCAATGGCGATTACAAAGTAAACCGCCTATTTAGCGTATTTTATGGAAAATAGTTATGACAAAGACCTATTCGCCACTGAAGACGCTAAGACTTATACTAGCCCAGACACCAGTTGCTACTTTTAAAAGCAGGAACTGGCGAGTCATTGACAAGTAATAACCTAGCTTGCTAATGGTGAATGTAGTGCGAATTAAAGCAGCTTCATTTTAACGCGACAGTTTAAATCTACTTGGTATAAACTGGCGCGGTCCTAGTTAAATAGAAAAGATTATGTACCCATATACTCATGCTACTTCAAAATACCTGTTTCAGGGTATCTGAGCAACTCATGAGCAAGGCGCATATTTTTATTAATGGTTGTTCCCTTAAAAAAAGGTGCAACGCTGGGGATGAATTGCTCAGTCATCCCCACAGGGCGAGTTTAAAAGGCTTATATGCTGCGTTATTGATTTTGACAAGGAACAACCATTCTCTTCAATCAATGCCTTGCATCTAAAGCTTTTAATTCTCGCTGAAACGAGTATTTCGAGGCAGCATGAGTATTAATTATATCGAACCGGTATTTCGTCCGCCAAGTGAATGGAAAAGCCTAATATTACAAGTCACTAATGGTTGCTCATATAATAAATGCACCTTTTGCGATATGTATACCAGCGAAAACAAAAAGTTCAAACCAAAGAAAATTGAGCAGATTGAAGAAGAAATAATCCAGGTTGCTAAATCAGGTATCGCCACAAGACGGGTATTCCTTGCTGATGGTGACGCCATGATGTTGCCGTTCAAGCGCTTAAAAGAAATTCTCGAGTTAATAAACCTGCATTTACCGCAAGTCGGTAGAGTTTCTAGTTATTGTTTGCCGAGGAATTTGACCAATAAAACGGTAGCACAGCTGGCCGAGTTACAAAGTCTGGGCCTTAAGCTTATGTATATCGGCTGCGAAAGTGGTGACGATGAGGTACTGGCGCTAATTGAAAAAGGCGAAACTTACCAAAGTTCATTAATTGCCCTTAAGAAAATAAAGCAAGCGGGCATGAAAAGTTCTGTAATGATTTTAAATGGTCTTGGCGGTCCAGAACTATCTCGCCAACATGCCATCAACTCAGCTAAATTGATGAATGAAGCGCAACCTAATTATTTATCAACACTGGTGGTGTCATTTCCGTTAGGTGAGTTACGTTTCGCTGAAAAATTTACTCAAGCATCGTTACTGCCATTTCGCCAGTTAACCCAGCAAGAATTATTTACTGAAATGGAGGTTCTGTTATCCGCGCTCGAGTTAGATAAGACTATTTTCCGCTCTGATCATGCGTCAAATTATCTCGTGCTCAAAGGCGTATTAGGTAATGATAAAGCAGCACTGCTGAGCCAAGTAAGGCAAGCGTTACAGCAACCCAGTGATGCTAATTTAAGGCAGGAATGGCAACGAGGCTTGTAAAAACTATTATTGCTGAGTAAAGCAAGCCGGCACAAGTAAGTTATGAGAGTGCAAGCCAGATTGCCTTTCGCCAACGATTTGTTGGCTAACGGCACTTAAACTAGTTAATTGAACATTGTTAATTGAACATTGTTAATTAACTAGTTTTAATCAAAAGTAAGTTTATGGCCGGCTTTGTCTACTTTCGCTTTAAGATAATCTTCATTACCGTCTTTAAGATGAGTAGAGGTGTTGACTTCCTTTGCAACCGTCAGGCCATAATCAATCAATGCTTTTGCTTTTATCGGGTTATTGGTCATTAATTTTAGCGTGCTGATATTTAACGCTTCAAGCATCTGCCCAGCTTCAGTAAAATCTCTGAGATCATCACCAAAACCTAAATGGTTATTCGCTTGGTAAGTATTCATTCCTTCAGATTGCAGCTTATAAGCATCAATCTTATTATACAAACCAATACCGCGTCCTTCTTGGCGTAGATAAAGTATTACACCACCTTCTTTTGCCATAAGCTCAATAGCTTCATCAAGTTGCTCACCACAATCACAGCGAGAAGAATGAAAGACATCACCGGTTAAACATTCAGAGTGAATTCTAACCAGAGGCACTTTTTGTGACTTATCAGCCTGAGCAAAAATCAAGGCAACATGCTCTTTATCAGTAATTAAGCCATTAAATGACAGCATTTCTGCTGGAATGTCACTGTTAGAGCCAACTTTTAATGAAATTCTTGTACGTACTTCAGCCATAGCTACTACTTATCTACTAACCTAAAATGAGTTGTTTATTTATCAATTATACCAGCGAATAGCTTCGCTGGCTTTAAGTATAAGGATTATACCGTAAACCTATACACTGGTTAGACCTTTTATCTAAAATTTTATTCTTACTTATGCATGCTGCCTATCAGATAGTTATGATAACGATACCCCAGCTCTTGTCGTACCTGACTATTCCTTAAGTATACTTAGGTGTTAGTAAAGTATAACTTGAATATTGGCTAGGTATTAGCTTGCTGTTTACTTAATCTTTGTTACTCGCTTGAATAATGAGTAATTCAATATCTTGATTACTATCATTTAACAAGCCGTGATTGCCGTAAGGTTTATTTAAGATCATATCGCCTTTTACCACCCTCTGCTCTTTGCCTTCAAGAGTCATAAGCCCTTCGCCACTGAGGATGATATACATCTCTTCATCATTACCATGTTGATGAAGCCCCATTGATGAGTTGGGCGGCATAACTACCCGTAAAGCAAAATCCCAAGTGCCGCTAAGATCCTCGCGCTTGAACATTTTTTGAATTTCGATAACACCTTCGCCGCCATGGCTATTTTTATCGGTTATTTTTTCACACGTTATAAAATTTCTAATCATGCCTATACCTTATTCCAGAATTTATTAAGGCTTCTATTGAAGCCTTATTGAAAGTATCCGTTGATTACGCCATACGCTAAGGCAAGTATTCATTGCTAAAACGGTAACAACCCTGCTTACTCTTCTGTGCAATTCAAACTCACTATGCCACTACACTCTGCTTTTTATTATCCTCTAGGTTGATAAATTGACTAGCAAACAAGGAAGCCAGAGCAATGGCAGCACCGGCATAGAAAACAAGTGAATGATCATACAGCCATATCAGACCAAAACTGGCGGGAATTACCACTGCAGCAATATGATTAATGCTAAAACTTACCGCTGAATTTGAAGCAATATCTTTAGGGTCTGCTATTTTTTGAAAATAGGTTTTTAACGCGATAGCCATAGCAAAAAATAAATGGTCAATAACATAAAGCACTGCAGCAATATTTGCAGATTCCACTAGCGCATAACCAACAAATACAATAACTAAGCCAATATACTCTAGGGTTAATGCCCTTTTCTCGCCTACTCTTGCAATCCAAGCGCCAATTTTAGGCGCTAAGAAAAAGTTAATTACATGATTAATCATATAGAGCAAGGTGATTTGCTGAACGCTGTAACCAAACTTTTCTACCATTAAGAAACCGGCAAAGACGACAAATATCTGTCGACGCGCGCCCGCTAAAAAGGTCAATAAATAATAGAGGCTGTAGCGTTTTCGTAAGATTATTTTTTTATGCTGACTATGGGCTATGGTAAATTTTGGCATAACAAAAGCCAGCCACAGGGTCAGTATTAAACCTGTTAAGCCAAAAAGCAGATACAGCAATTGATAACTTGTCGATAAAAAGCTAAAACCTAGCCAAATTAAGGCATAACAAACTAATGAGGACGCTGATTTAATCGACATCAGTTGACCTAATTTCACGGCTGTTTCTTCTTTATCAAACCACTGTAAACTTAATGAAGTATTGACCGTTTCATAATAATGAAAGCCTATAGACATCAATACTGTAGTAGCATAAAGGCCGTAAATACTGGGAAAAAATCCCGTTATAGCAACACCTATTGATAAAACACACAGGGAAACCAACGCAAAAGTTTGCTCCGCTAAGACCAATAAGATAAACACTGCAGTAAAAGCCAAAAATCCAGGGATTTCTCTTAGTGATTGTAATACACCTATTTCAGCACCAGTGAAAGCTGCTTGCTCAATGGCAAAATTATTAAGCATTGCCAACCAAGCGGCAAAGGTTACTGACATAACTATGCTGGCAATAACAAGGAAAACAAAAGGTGTTTGCCAACTTTTAGTCTTACAATTCCCTGCCGAATTAAGTTTATTTTCCGTCGCCTTGGTATCCATACTACTCCCGAAAATTTATAAAAGCCTAAATAGCTGATGAGCTAAATAGATAGCTTGTTTATCTAGAAGGGCCAGTATATGATCAAGTTCAAGTGACCACATAGGTTAATTATGACATTAAGTTTATCTAAACAGACAAAGTTAAAGTGGCATCTAGAAAGTCCAAGTAGACTCTACCCAGCACTGCCTCGACCGATAGTATCCACCTCTGGTGAATTTAAGGCCATGACACAAATAGTCAGTCACTCTCACCCATGGTCACAGTTGTCTTATTCTTGTCGAGGAGTGATGCATATTGAAACCAGTGCCGGTGTTTTTGTCATCCCACCAGAGCAAGCTTTATGGCTACCGGCTAAAACCCAACATCAACATTTTTGCAAAAATAGTGTCAGTAACCGTAGCTTGTATATAGACCCGGCATGGAGTGAAGAGCTAGGTAATTCGGTGCGAACCTTAACGGTAGATCCCTTATTAAAATCGCTGTTATTAGAAGTGGCTAGCTGGCCTGAACTTTACCAAGAAAACGAGCAAACTAGTCGATTGACGCGGGTGTTAATCGACAGATTAGCCATAGCGCCGAGTAATGAATTATTTATGCCAACCATCAAGGATAACAGGTTGCTGCCCATCATAGATGAGCTTAATCATGATCCAGCCAACAAATTAACCATTGAACAATGGGCCACAAAAGTCGGCGCATCAAGTCGCACCTTAAACCGATTATTTAACAAACATTACGGTATGGGCTTTAGTCGCTGGAAGCAAAAACTAAAAATATTGAAATCATTAGAAATGCTGAATACCGGTACTCAGCTTACCAATATTGCTTTTGAACTGGGTTATGAATCAACCTCTGCTTTTATCACCGGGTTTAAGAAACAACTCGGTTGCTCGCCGAAGAAATACCTATCAAGGGGAATTGATTAAGCATGTGCTTGGCACTTTCTTATTTATTTGGCATCGAGTTATGACCACCTAGAGCAGATTTAACCACACAAATGGGAATAACCAGCTTTTAAAGCATATGACTTAAGTAAAAATAAACAGAAGTGGTAGCAGATACAAATGCCAAGTTTGCTGAGTAGGCTTGTGTTGCTATTCAACCATAGATTCCGTTAATTAAACGTATTTGAATATCCCAGTGTAAATAACCTTGCTATGGTGAGTGATAAATTATAAAAATAATTGGAACATTATGAAAGCTTTATTGAAGGCCTCTACGCTGCTTGGATTAACACTGACGACTCTAGTATCCGTTCAACTTGCTGCACAAACCCTTGTCATTCACGCGGGTAAAGTATTAACTATTCCTGGGAAAGCACCGTTAACTGAACAAACCATAGTAGTTAAAGATGGCATTATTACCGCACTTAAGTCTGGCTTTATCCCCGCGAGTAAAATAGCTAATAATGCACAGTTAGTAGATTTATCTACCAGCTTCGTTATGCCCGGCCTTATGGATATGCATGTGCATTTACAAGGAGAGTTAGGTCCTAAAAATGATAGTGAAAAACTTAAAATGTCTGATGCAGACAAGTTAGTTAAAAGTGCCTACTTTGCTAAAAAGACCCTAATGGCGGGTTTTACAACGGTAAGAGATTTAGGTGGCAGTGCCGAGCAAAGCTTTGCCTTACGAGATGGTATTGCTAAAGGCTACCTTCTAGGACCAAGAATAATTGCCGCCGGCAGTAATGTCGCCGTAACAGGCGGTCACGGCGATGTTGATGGTATGAGCCCTGCTCTATTAGAAATGCACACAGCAAAAACCGTATGTGATGGCCCTTATGATTGTCGCCGCGCTACCCGCAGGGCAATAAAGTTTGGTGCTGACGTGATTAAGATCACCTCCACTGGTGGCGTGTTATCTGATACAAACACAGGTACCGGCCAGCAAATGGCTGATGATGAATTAAGAGAAGTGATAAATTCAGCTCATGCCTTAGGCCGAAAGGTTGCAAGTCATGCCCATGCGGCAGCAGGTATAAACGCAGCGTTAAGAGCCGGTGTTGATAGTATTGAGCATGGCAGTTACGCTAATGAAGAAAGCATTAAACTGTTCAAAGAAACGGG
Source organism: Colwellia sp. (assembly GCA_022969215.1). GTDB lineage: Bacteria > Pseudomonadota > Gammaproteobacteria > Enterobacterales > Alteromonadaceae > Colwellia. The sequence continues at coordinate 8,821 of JALJPA010000011.1, forward strand.
CGCTTATCTAGTGCCGACCTTGATGGCTGGTGACACGGTAGTTAATTTAGCAAAAAACACCAATTTTATGTCGCCGGCTATTCGTGCCAAGGCCATTCGCGTCGGTGGCGATATGATCGAGAACTTTAAACGTTCATATAAGTCTGGGGTAAATATAGCTTACGGCACTGATAGCGGTGTTTCTAAGCATGGTAACAATGGTAAAGAAGCGGTACTGATGTTTAATGCTGGCATGACAGCACAAGACATCTTAAAAACAGCGACGGTTAATGCCGCAGATTTAATAGGAAAATCTGATTCCTTAGGCACCATTGAAGTAGGAAAAATAGCCGACATTATTGCCATGGATAACAGCCCATTAAAAGACATCGAAGAGTTACTTGATGTTGATTTTGTCATGAAATCTGGCGTAATTGTCAAAGAATAAAGCTATGTTAAAATTATTAAGCGCAATAGCTAAGCAGAAGTATTGTTCAAGGGCTACATACGAACTGACCAAGCAGTTTGATATGGGTTCGGCAAAAAAGGCTGACATCCGCTAGAGAAAATAGTGGTCAATGTCAGCCCTTTGGTAAACGTCCTTTACCTGCCCAATGCTAAGTAGCATGGCACTTTAATTACTATTTTTCTGGCAATACTGATCGCCATAATAGTTGTTTGAATAATTACAATTAAGCGCCGGTTTTTTAGCACTAGTTACATTGAAAATAGATTTTATGTTATTAGTTAAATTATTAAATATATTTTTCATTTTGCTTCACCTTGTCTATTTAAGATGAAGCTATTATGCGCCACTGACGTAGTTCAGTAAATTTAACAATATCGAACATATTCTTCTATAAAACTAAATCACTGAATAGCTGAATCCTAAGTAAGTTAAAAATAAGCTAGAACTAGCTAAACCAAACTAAGCAGAACTAAGCAGAACTAAGCAGAACTAAGCAGAACTAAAAAAAACTTAAGCCAAGCTACATTTATGGGTCAATTGTTCAGTAAAAATATCTTGCAGCATAGTTAACTCATTGGTTCTGACATAATTGGGCCTGATCACTAAGGCAATGGTTCTATGTGGGCCCGGTTCATTTAGGTGAATAGCCCTAATTTCTGATTCGTTATAGGTTAGTTGGTCTAAAGCCATTTGTGGCACTAATGTAGTACCAAGCTTACCGGCGACCATTTGAATTAGGGTATGTAAACTGGCGGAATCAAAATCTGTGTCTTGCTTTTGGTTTTGTAATCGACAAGCGGCCAAGGCGTGTTCCTTTAAACAATGTCCATCTTTTAACAACATCAGTTTATCAATTTCTAGCTCATCGCTGCTAATTTCCTGAACTTTATCCGGGCATTCATCTTTATGGCAAACCCAATAAAAATCCTCTTGCCAAAATTCAAAACTCATTAAGCCCTCAATCGGGTAAGGCAAAGCCAATATAGCAGCATCAATTTCGCCTGTGCGCACCTTATCCACTAAAACTTGTGATTGATCTTCAATAATTTTTAATTTAAAACTCGGATACTGCTTTCTAACTTCCGGTAAAACTTTAGGTAACAGATAAGGACCAATGGTAGGGATCACTCCCAGAGTCATAGGGCTAGCAAATGGCTGCTTATCGCTTTGCGCTATTTGTAACAGCTCATCTAATGCTAACTTCACTTTTTTAGCTTTATCTAGTATCAATTGTCCCTTATTGGTAACTAATACCTGCTTATTATTACGTTCAAAAACAGTAACACCTAACTGTTTCTCAAATTCAGTAATGGCGGTACTTAATGCAGATTGCGAGACATTACATGCCTCTGCCGCCTTTTTAAAGTGTAAAGTTTTTTCTATAGCTAAGGCATAGTGCAGTTGTTTTAATGAGATCATATTTTATATGGCAATTTAAAGTTAGCTTTTAATGAACATAGATAAGATTTTAATCATAAATATGAAATTAGTCATCAATTTAACCATGAGAAAAATAGAAGCTTATCTTCAAGTTAATCAATTTTAAAATATGCTGGATCGCTTTTACACTTAGTGCAACTAAATTTAAGCTACTCATACAGTTAGAGGAATACCCACATGTTTAAAAAAACACTGCCTATTGCTGCGGCAATTTCTGTTGCGCTCACATCAATGCTACTACCGGCAACGGCGTTAGCAAGCAACGAAGCAAAAACCAATCAATTTTGGTGGCCTGAACAACTAAACCTAACACCACTGCGTCAACATGGCGCTGAATCGAATCCTTACGGCGAGCAATTTAATTATGCCAAAGAGTTTGCCAAGCTAAATTTAGCACAGCTTAAAGAAGATATTCAAACTACGCTTACTGACTCAAAAGCTTGGTGGCCTGCAGATTGGGGACATTATGGCCCATTGATGATACGCATGGCTTGGCACAGTGCTGGTGTTTATCGTGTGCATGATGGCCGTGGTGGAGCATCTGGCGGACAACAACGATTCGACCCGCTAAACAGTTGGCCAGATAATGCCAATTTAGACAAAGCCCGTCGTTTATTATGGCCGGTTAAACAAAAGTACGGCCGTCAACTTTCTTGGGCTGATTTAATGGTACTTTCAGGCAATGTTGCTCTTGAATCTATGGGCTTTAAAACCTTTGGTTTTGCTGGTGGTAGAACCGATGATTGGGAACCCGATTTAGTTTACTGGGGACCTGAAACAGCCATGCTTACTGATGAACGTAGAGATAAAAAGGGAAAACTAAAAGGCCCATTGGCAGCAGTAGAAATGGGCTTGATTTATGTTAACCCGGAAGGTCCACACGGTAACCCTGATCCGCTGTTAGCTGCTAAAGATATCAGAATGTCATTTGGCCGTATGGCAATGAATGATGAAGAAATAGTGGCATTACTTGCCGGTGGCCATACTTTAGGTAAAGCTCATGGCGCGAAAAAACCTAACAAATGTGTTGGCGCAGAGCCAGCGGCGGCAAGTATTGAAAACCAAGGCCTAGGCTGGAAAAACAAATGCGATAGCGGTGTTGGCGCAGATACCATTACCAGTGGCTTAGAAGGCGCATGGACGGTAACCCCGACAAAGTGGTCATCTAATTACTTAGACAATCTAATGAACTTTAACTGGGTACTAACAAAAAGCCCCGCAGGTGCAAAACAGTGGATTCCTGACAATAAAGCAGCGGCTAATTTAGTGCCTGATGCTCACATCCCTAATAAGCGTAACGCACCGATTATGTTCACTACCGATATTGCTTTGAAGGAAGATCCTAGCTTTCGCAAAATTGTTGAGCGTTTTAGAAAAGACCCAAGTCAATTTGATAAAGCCTTTGCTAAAGCTTGGTTTAAGTTAACCCACAGAGATATGGGCCCTAGAGCAAGATATGTTGGCGCAGAAGTGCCAAGTGAAGTATTAACTTGGCAAGACCCTATTCCAGCAATAAAACACCCGCTTATTACCAAAAAAGATATCGTCAAACTTAAACAGCAAATTGTTAATTCCGGTTTAACCACCGCTGAGTTAGTAAGAACAGCATGGGCAGCAGCGTCTAGTCATAGAGTTACTGATATGCGAGGTGGTGCCAACGGTGCTCGTATAAAGCTTGCACCGCAAAATAACTGGTCGGTAAATAACCCGAAAGAGTTAAACAAGGTATTAGCTAAACTTGTCACAATTCAGGCGACATACAACAAAAAATCGTCTTCGAGCCAAGTATCACTGGCTGATGTAATCGTTTTAGCTGGCGCTGCGGCAATCGAAAATTCTGCCAAGCAAGCTGGCACTCAGGTTACCGTGCCATTTGTTCCTGGTCGTGCTGATGCGATCCAAGCGCAAACTGATGTTAAATCGTTTAATTACTTAGAACCGAAAGCTGATGGCTTCCGTAACTTCTTTACCGATGAAAGCTATATGTCACCAGCAGAAATGTTAGTGGACAAAGCCAACTCACTTGGTTTAAATGTGCCTGAAATGACGGTACTTGTTGGCGGTTTGCGTACGCTTGATGCCAACTATGATGGCTCATCTTACGGTGTATTCACTAATAAACCCGGAGTGCTAAGCAATGACTTCTTTGTCAACTTATTAGATATGGCTACCGTGTGGAGTAAAGATGAATCTAAGGTAGGAATTTATCTAGGCCATGACCGCGCTTCTGGTCAATTAAAGTGGCAAGCAACACCGGTTGATTTAATTTTTGGCTCTAACTCAGAATTAAGAGCCATTGCTGAAGTTTACGCTTCAGACGATGCCGATAAGAAGTTCATTAATGACTTTATTGCCGCTTGGGTTAAAGTCATGCAGTTAGATCGCTTTGACTTAAAATAGCGTATAAACAGCGTAAACTTAAAAGAAAGCCCAAATAGAGTTAGGGTTAAGCTTTAACTAAAAAGCGAGTAGCTGCCATTGGCAGTACTCGCTTTTTTATTTTTTCAACTTGTCCCGTCCTAAATACGGTAAACACTTTGAGTAGGTCTGATGAGCAAGGCCTTATGTGTAAACTCTTATAAACCTAATGCTGCTTTAATCCCTGCGCCATAAGCAGCATCCGCAGCAGTACAATGTTTAATATGACGCTGCTTTATTTCATCAGACACGTCGTTCATTGAGCCAGCAGTATTATCAAACAAGACTTGTTGCTGCTCTGCAGACATTAAGCGGAATAAATCACCTGCTTGAGAAAAGTAATCCTCATCTTCGCGATGATCCCAATGGGCGGCATAACCTTGTAAATCTAATGGCGGCTCTGAAAAATCTGGTTGCTCAGCCCACTCACCTTGGCTATTAGGCTCATAACCAATAGTTGCTCCTTGGTTACCATCGGTGCGCATTTGTCCATCTCGGTGATAACTATTTACCGGACAGCGCGGGGCATTCACTGGTATATGATTATGGTTTACCCCTAAACGATAACGCTGGGCATCGCCGTAGGAAAATAATCGTCCTTGCAACATTTTATCAGGAGAAAAACTGATACCCGGAACTACATTGGCAGGGTTAAAAGCAGATTGTTCAACATCGGCAAAGAAGTTTTCCGGATTACGGTTTAACTCCATAATACCAACTTCAATTAACGGATAATCTTTGTGTGGCCATATCTTAGTTAAATCAAAGGGATGGTAAGCGACTTTCTTAGCATCCGCTTCCGGCATAATTTGCACCTTTAAGGTCCACTTGGGAAAGTCATTATTTTCAATCGACTCGAATAAGTCTCTTTGATGACTTTCTCGGTCTTTACCAACGATGGCTTCGGCCTCAGCGTCGGTTAAATTTTTAATGCCTTGTTGAGATTTCAAGTGAAACTTCACCCAAAAACGTTCATTGTTAGCATTGATAAAGCTAAAGGTATGACTGCCAAAACCATGCATATGACGGTAAGTGGCTGGAATACCGCGGTCGCTCATTACGATAGTAATTTGATGTAATGCTTCCGGCAGTGAGGTCCAAAAGTCCCAGTTATTAGTGGCACTGCGCATATTGGTTTTAGGGTCACGTTTTACCGCATGATTTAAGTCGGGGAACTTTAACGGGTCTCTTAAGAAAAACACTGGCGTGTTATTACCAACTAAATCCCAATTGCCCTCTTCGGTGTAAAACTTAACGGCAAAGCCACGAATATCGCGCTCGGCATCGGCGGCGCCACGCTCACCTGCTACGGTCGTAAAGCGAGTGAATAACTCGGTTTCTTTACCTATTGCTGAAAATATTTTTGCACGAGTGTATTTGCTGATGTCATGGGTAACCGTAAACTTACCAAAGGCACCAGAGCCCTTTGCATGCATACGTCTTTCGGGTATTACTTCACGATCAAAATGGGCTAATTTCTCTAAATACCAAACATCTTGTAAAAGTTGCGGCCCGCGCGGTCCTGCGGTCATAATGTTTTGATTATCAGCCACTGGGCAGCCAGCGGCTGTGGTTAGTTTCTTTTTAGACATATTCAAAAACCTCAAACTAAAATGTTAACGGGTTAATTAAACGCCTAATAATTCTAGCTGATATTTATCAACAATCTATTGAGCTAGCTCAATATTTTATAATTTATTAAGATATTTCATTAGCTATCAGATTTGTAAAGTTGCTAAGTAAAATTTGTACCTATAAAAATTGATGTTCAAGACAAAGAGCGAAGTTTTTTTGCTGCTAGGTAGTTTTTAAACTGCTCAAAGGGTAAAGGCTTAGCAAAGAAATACCCTTGCCCATATTCACAATTAAGTTGTTGCAATAGTTGCTGTTGTTGCTCTGTTTCTATGCCTTCTGCGATAACTTTCATCTTCAGTTTATTTGCCATCATAATAATGGCTTCACAAAGGGCAAGGTCATCACTTTCTGTTACCATCTTTTGTACAAACGATTTATCAATTTTTAGGTAATTTGCTTTAAATAATTTTAAATATGACAGTGAAGAGTAACCGGTACCAAAATCATCAATCGAAATAGCAATACCTGCGTTATGAATCAATTCAAACATATCATTAATCTTATCGCCTGATTCCATCAATAAGTTTTCTGTTATTTCTAAAGCAATTGCACCAGGTGCAATACCCTCTTTTTGCAGGCTGACCAGCCAGTTAATAATGTTGCCTTTATCTGCTTGATACTGCAGCGGTGAAGTATTAATGCTCAGCTGAAAATCAGGATGAAATTCAGTTCGTAAAGTATCTATGGTTTCAATGGCAGCTTTAAAAACCCAGTCACTGATCTCAATAATTAAACCGGTCTCTTCAGCGAGTGGAATAAATAGCTCAGGGCTAATAAAACCTTTTGATGGGTGGTTCCAGCGTATTAATACTTCAGCCTTATATATTTCATTGTTTGATAAATTAATTATTGGTTGGTAAACCAAGCTAAATTCCTCGTTATCAATGGCCTTTCTTATATCATTAATTAACGCCACTCTATTGTTAATAGCGTCACGCATAGAGGCAGTAAAAAATTGGTAATTTTCTCGACCTAAGCTTTTTGCGCTATACATGGCCTGATCAGCATTCTTTAACAAGATATCTATATTGGTAGCATCGTCAGGGTAAATGGTGACACCAAGGCTACCTGAAGTATGAATGGTCTCCCCTACCAGTGAATAAGGTGTGCTCAACTTGCTAATTATCTTTTGGCAAATGCTATTGAGCCCTTGTAAGTCAACGAGCTCATTAATAATAACAACAAACTCATCTCCACCTAAACGGGCAACAATATCATTTTCACGCATAACAGATTTGATTCGCTTAGCTACTTCGACCAATAGCGCATCACCGACATCATGGCCTAGGGTATCGTTTACATCTTTAAAGTTGTCGAGATCTAAGAAGATAATGGCCAATTTCGTCCGCTTTCTTTGGCAAGTTCTCAGTGCTAAAGCTAGGTGTTCTCTCATCATATTTCGATTAGGTAAACCCGTTAACGAATCAAAATTTGCATGGCGCCAAATGGCTTTATTCGCTTGCACACGTTCAATAGCAATACTGGCAAGTTGAGAGAAATTATCTATTAAGTCAAATTGCTCTTTCGTGGGGCTGCTCTTTTGTTCATGATAAATAGCAAAGGTACCAATAACGTCACCCGATGAAGAAATTATCGGCTCTGACCAACAAGCGCCTAATTTTGCCTTTGCTGCCAATTCTGCCCATGGAGCCCAAAAAGCATGAGTAGCAATATCTTCAACAATTACACGTTTACCGGTAAAAGCTGCACTACCACAAGAGCCAACACCTTCACCTATAGCAACGCCTTCAATAGCTTGGTTATAAAAGTCAGGCAAGGATTGTCCTGCCCCTACAGTCAGGTTAGTTCTTGCTTCGTTGAGTAGTAAAATACTACAGCGTACCTCTTTAAATTCAAGTTCAGCCGAGCTTACAATTGCGCGCAAAACCTTCTTCAATGAGCTGGAATTTACAATGAGCTCAAGGATTTCATTTCTATATCTTGATAATCTTTGATTCGCTTGAATCTTGCTATTGTTAATTTCTACTGTGACAGAGAAAATATAAGCAAAGGCACTAGTGATGGTATATGCCGGTAAAATTACCAGCATTAATACCCAATCAGAATCTAGATAGGTATTGATAAAAAAAGTGCTGAAGGAGCAAATAAAGAGCAGCAAGGCAAATAGAGGCCTGAGTAGATAAAATGCTGCGATGATTAAAGGAAAGGCCCAAAAAGCATAGGAAAAACCTTTCAGAAATAGCAGTAAAATCCAAGTGGCTGATGCAAATACAGCAATGATAGTAGCTGATAACTCGACTTTACGAGTTCTATAACTATAGGTAAAAGTAGAAATTAGCATAATGACTAAAAACAGATCTGCCAAAGCGATAAAATATTCTTGCTTAAAAATTCGTAAACCGATAATTGGTAATATAACTATTGCAGTTATAGCTGTTGATGAAAGTAACGCTAACTCTTTATTTGTTCTATTTTTCACAGAAAACTTAGCCCTTCAATGAGTGAGAAATCAAATCTTCCTTTAAATATAAATAATAAAAAGACATAATTCAATGGATTAGAGCTACCTTTGCCGATATATGAATTTTTTTTTGCTTACCGGGTAATGATGATTAAATGTTATGCGGTTTGCTTTAAAATAAAGCAGGCTTATTACCACTAACCATACTGTTGTTTTTTGTTTATAAAAAAGCCTTCTAGTTGGCGGTTAACCAGAGTAGAAGGCTGTTATCTGAAAATTTTATACCTTTTAACTAGTTTACTGCTTTTTCTTCTTGCGACGAGATAATCCCATTGCCGCTAGACCTAAACCAATAATACCGAGAGAACCAGGCTCCGGCACAGGCACAGAGTCTTTTGCAGCAAAAGCGACTGAGCTAGCAATTACCGATAACATTTCATCACTGATAGTATCGTCATAAGCCATGCCGTCATTAATATGAACGACAGTACCACCGTTAACATTGCTATATGAAAGCAATGGAATACCAGCACCGTCTTCCATCACTACAATAGTGCCATCATTTGCAATAACATCTGAATAAGTATCATTGTCGCCATTGCCTTCGGAAAATGACGAAGATAATAAACCATTAACTAAATCATGATCTTCATAACCGGCAGAAGCGTTCCAAGCCGCTTCATAGTAATAATTGCCGTTGTAGGTTACTGGCATTAAAGCCGCTACCGGCTCTTCGATGACATCTTTTCTATCATAGGCATACCATTCAGTGAATATTAAGCCACCGCCACCGGCAACAAAGTCCAAAATAGACTGATTAGCGGCAACTGAATCGCCATACTCACCTAAAGCAGAGCCATACTCATAACCATCAAGATACAGAATAACATCGATATCAGCTGGCATAGAACCGTCCCAGTCATAATAGTTAGTATCACTGGTTACTGTATGGCCAAGACTTTCTAAATACGGACTAATAAATGTTTCAGAGTAATTATCTCCTAACACAAAAATAGCAGCAGCCTGAGCGTTAGCAGCAGCAACAACTGAACCTGCGGCGATCAAAAATTGTGTCCATTTATTCATATCGGTATATTCCATGAAGTTTTTAATATTTGCAGAAGCCATTCAAAAAGCAAGAATCGCACCAAAAATAAAATTCACTATATATCAATAACATAGAGATAAAATAGCAAGACTAGGTAAACTAAGTGTTAAATAGACTGACACTAAACAACCATAACAGGTTAAGAAAACTATCAATTAATGAAGGACTTGGAGTTTTACTCTTAGTAAATCTCTCTAGCGGATACGGTTACTAAAGGAAAAATTTAGTCTACCTTAGTTTTTTATTTCTAGTGACTTTTACTAAAAAGTTAAGATAACACCGCCTGTTTACTTGGTTGAGTGTATAGTTAACTAAAGCTTTTCAACATATTATCTTGTATGAAAAACACCTATATTGCTCGCCAAGCCATATTAAACCATAAGTTGGAAACTATTGGCTATGAGCTATTTTTTAGAGATAGTCCTGACAATAAGTTTCCAGAAATAGATCCCGATGTCGCCAGCTCTAAATTAATTATCCAAAATCATATTTATGGTGATATACAAACATTAAGCATGGGTAAGGTCGCCTTTGTCAATTTTACTGAATACGCTTTAATTCATAAATATCCGTTAATGTTTGATAAAAGCAGCATTGTTATTGAATTGGTCGGTCATAAAAAACCAACCAAAAACTTATTAAAAATTCTTGGCTATTATCATGGCAAGGGTTACCAAATAGCCTTAACAGAATATGACTTAGAGCGTCATTGGGATACGTTATTTCCCTATATAAGCATAATAAAAATAAACTTAGAAAAAATCAATCCCAAACGTATAATTTCTGCCATACCAAGAATGAAACCTCATAAGATAAAACTTGCCGCTGAAAGAGTCGAAACTAAATACCAAAGACAAGCACTGGTCGAAATCGGTTTTACTTATTTCCAGGGCTATTTTTATCATCAAACAGAAATAATAGCAGGACAAAAAATAACCAGCCAAAAAGCGCAGATGCTGCACTTATTAAGCGAAACCTTTAATACGCCAATAAATTACGACAAGGTGGCTAAAATTATCAGTCACGATGTCAACCTCACCATAGGTTTATTGAAAATGGTCAACAATGTTTCAACCGGTTCTAAAGTTGAAATCACTTCGCTAAAACAAGCTGCGGTCTACTTAGGCGACGAGTCTTTGTGTCAGTTTGTCGCTATTTTAGCCTTATCGAATTTAACCTCGGAAACTGCTGATGAGGTGTGCCGACAAGCACTTATTACCGGAAAAATGATGGTCGAGCTAAGTCATAGTAATAGCTTTCAATCAGTTAGTGAATTTGCTTTTATTACCGGTTTACTCAGTGCCATTGAACTGATGTTATCCATGCCTCTTGCAGAAATAATCAAAACCATGCCACTAGCTCCCGCCATTAAACAGGCTTTACTTACAAAAGAAGGCCCTCTTGGCGAGCTATTAATGTTAACAACAACATTCCTCTCAGGCAGCAATAATAATATTAACCAATTAATTACCAGTCACGCCTTAAACAAGCAAGCCATTCAGCAAGAGTTTCTCAGTGCTAGCCAGTGGTGTAGTGATTTAGGTATTTAAGCTGGTAGATTTTTCTACATTATTCATCATTAAACTAAGTGGACTTTACTGTTAGGGGTAAAGTGATACAAAACATGATGCCCTTCCCTTGCTTAGGAATACATTGAATATTGCCCTGCATAAGCTGCACCACTAGGTTGTATACTACACTTAGGCCAATCCCCAAATTTTTATTCCCCATCTTAGTAGTATAAAAAGGTTCAAAAACATCATTCACAATAGCTGAATCAATGCCTTTACCGTTATCTTGATAAGTAATTTCAATGTGGTCATTTACTTTAGCAATATCAATTTCTATTTCTGGGGTTAAGGTCTTTGCAAAAGCATGATCGATAGAATTAGCAATTAGTTGGCTAAAAACTTTATTTAAAGCTTCCGGATAGCCTTGTATCACCACCTTGCTGCCGGAGATATTTATCACAGGTTTATCTTGTTTAAGCAACATCAGAATTAAATCAGTATGCTTAGAGATATGATCGAATACCTCAAACTCTTGTTGTGATTCTGCTTCTAAGTTTGCAGAAATCATTTTAAATTGACTAATTAAACCGGCGACTTTACTCATTGAGTTTGATGAAAGCTCACAACCTTTGTTCAACTCAGTCATAAATGAATCTATATCTGACTTCTTAAGCCCTTCCCCTGCAACTAATCTACCAAAGCATGCCACTCTTTCATGGATATGAGAAACCCCTGTTACCGCTATACCTAAAGGAGTATTTACTTGGTGGGCCATTCTAGAAACTAAAGTCGTTAACGCAGACATTTTCCCCGATTTAACGAGTTTCTCTTGAGTTTGCTGCAATTGAGTTAAGGTTAAAGATAGATCGGTATTTGATTTTGCGATGACTCTTTTACTCTTTTGCACAGTCAATAAAAACACAACCAATATGATGACCATACTAAGGCCAAAAATAAGTATTATTTTAGTTTTTTGTCTTTCACTATTAACTTGCAACGCTTTAATCTCAGCATTTTTTTCTAACGTTAATATATTAAGATCTTTAGAAATTGCCTCAGAAGTATTGAGGTAACTAGCCAGTTTAGCGCTTGTTTTACGTGACACTACTTGTTCTAGGGTTTGCTGATACAGTAGCGATGATTGATAGGCTCTATGGTAGTCTGCTTTACTCGCATATATCTGTCTCTGCAGATCATAAGCTTTTGATAAACTGGTATTATTATTTTGTGCTATTGCTGCCACTATCACGGCTGCAACCACTTGCTCTGCTAATACAGGTTTATTACTGGCAATATAGACCTTAACTAAGGCCAACTGACTAACCAATATGCCCTTAACAAAACCCGCCTGCTCTCTTATTGCTATCGCTTTATTAAAAGCAGCTTCTGCTTTTTGATATTGTTTTTGTTGGTAATAAAGTAACCCAAGGTTCTGATAAGAAAAGGAGGAATGAAACGTCAGCTGATGCTCAAGTCGCATCGCCAGTGATTTTTCTAGCAGCTCCGCAGATTTTTGATAGTTCTTCACCCCTAAGTAAGCTTCCCCAAGATTGTTATAGGTTGACGCTAAAATAGTCACATTATCATTGGTTATTACTATGGCTAGCGCGGACTCTAAATAGCTCACAGCTTGCTTATAAAATCCTAGTTTGATAAAAGCATAACCAACATTACCTTGGCTAATGGCTTGAAAATTGCTGAACTCGGTAATACTTTTTACTACACCATAGGCCTTTAAGTTAGCGTTCAGTGACTCTTCAATATTATCCATATGCCAATAAACGATAGCCTTGGTATTGTAGTAATGCCAAAACAATACCTTATCACTTGCTAAGTTGGCGATTTCCTTAACTTCTTCAATGGTTTCAAGTGCTAAGGCATGATGATTTAAGTAAGTGTTTGCGACCACTTTATGCCTAATGATATTGACTCTTTGCACGGCCGTTAACTGTACTTTGCTCTTTTTGAGCTGCTCTATTACCCTAAGTGCCTGTTCAGGATCAGCAACAACTAAAGACTCTATGCTGGCTAATTTTTCCAGCAAGATTTTCTCAGTGCTAGCCCAAGAGAAAGAGACTAAAAAGAAAAGTGATAGCATTAACAATGTCTGCTTAGTTAGCATCATAAGGCAATAAACCACTAGCAACGGGTATTAGAATTTAATTATAGTAATTAATTGACCGATAAATTGTGCTTTAGGAAATTTCAGAAAAGAGTGTTCATCACGGCTGAGGCTGACCGAACAAAGAAGGGGGAATGGCTGACTTGGCTTGCAGGTAAACCAATGGCAACCAATGAGCTTTTGACTCGTTAATTGCTATTCTAGTACAACAAAGACCAAGTCTGCTTTAAAAAAGGGGTAAGAATTGGCTGTATTTAAAAACAGCCAAGGAGCTTAGACTTCATCAGGTCTTAAATAAGCGATATCATCTTCATCGTCGGCATGAAAATCGTAACCACCTTCAAAATCATCATTCAATTCAACCGATAGGGTAATAGGCAACTCTAATATCTCTTGAATAAAGATGGTAATATCAGTTTGTTGCTTAATGATGCTTTTAAATTCAGAAAAATCTAATAACTCAATTTCTTGCAAGTAATTTCTAGTAGGTATCGATAGTTGCTCGGTGAGTTTAACGATACAAGTTTGCAATTTATCAAGCAGCACATCTTTTTCTATGCTGATAAGATAAGTGTTTAACGCTTGATATAAAGAGCTAGTAAACACTTTTTTATCCGAATCAATAAGTAATAATGCAATAGCGCTATTAAGAAATCTTTGCAATTCAAAGGTTAATATATCTTCATCATTCTCAATAAACAATGTATTAGCACTATAGTTCGCGGCAATGCTTTTATAAACATCTAATAGCTTAGCGCTTTTATAGCTTTCTTTCATTAAATTGGCATGCATAAGGCTGATATCAGCGGTGTCATTGATGGCTAAAGCATAAGTACTGATCGAAATACCTTCAAAGAATGAAGGTGATACTTTCTTCAGTTGCGCATATTTAGCCCAGCCCGCTCGAAAGCAATAAACAATGCCTTGAGTTTTTATAATCTCTTTTGCTTTATCCGCATCGTTATCACACAGTTCTAATAAACCTAAATTGCTAATACCTAGAACAATCTCGCAGCCTTTTTTAATTTGGTCGGCATAAATTATCGATAAGTTATCCGAAGCAATCCGTAACGACATATCGATTAATTGTTGTTTGAGCTTAGCTATAAACTCGGGAGAAAAATAGCCATCACTTTCTCCGTCTTTTAAAACCAAAAGTAGAAAAGGATGATTTCTTAACTCTGCTATTTTCATTAATGAATCCTAGTTATATAAAGCTGTATGGTAATATATTTTTTAAATTCTACAGTGGCGCAAACATATCATCAGTGTCTATTTCCACTGAGGTTACTCTTTGTTTATTGGCATTATCTTTCAACGCTTTTTCGACGTTTGCTAGCGTGCCATTGCTACTTACTACCATAACTTCACGATAGGCATCTTCATCTAATGATTTAATTTTCATTAGCAGCTCTTCGATACTGCCAGATGTTTGCTCTTCGTCTTCTTCAATTTCAGAGAAATCATGACCAACAAACGGCAGAGACAAATATAATAGGCCAAAGTCATCTTCAACAATGGCTTTTAATACTTCTAACTGTTTTTCTTCATCATCGGTAGAAAGAAAAATTTGTGATAATAAACTGTGTGCTTCAGTTTGCGCACAAAACACATGATCTTCATCCATATTCTGCCAATAAGACGGCTCAACATTTAATAGCTGTTTAATCGACTCGGCATCCATTAACCAGGTAGCGATAGAAGGAATGGTGGCATCGTGCTCTCTAACAATTTTAGCCACGGTTAAAATATCCATCTCGGTTAATACCGCCATCATGGTTTCATCACCATGTTCTGCAGCAATAGCCTCTAATGAAGTACCTGCGCGTCTACCGCTTTGTTGTGCTATTTCGATAATATCAGTAGCCAGAATGAGTGCGTTTTTTGTCACGGTTATTCCTTAAAAAGTCTTTGTATTTGTTATTAGATGCCTAATTCAATTCATTAGGACAATTCACTTTTTACTAGTAGTTCTCATCAAAATCATCTGATGAATAATCATCAATTTGCTCATAATCATCCGCTACAGCTTTTAAAGGTGTCGCATCATAGCGGTTATAAAAATGAATAACTAACACAGCAATTTTTAAATCTTGTTCACAATCGTTCATCATTTCGCTTATGCAGGCTCTGGCATCCGCATGTACACCAACGAATGGTTTTACCTCTGCCCAAGAAGGCTCATTGCTTAAGTCGACTAAGGCCAAATTTTTACTATCAATTCTGATTTTGGTGGTTATAGCCATAGCTAACTGATCAACCATACCGGTAAATAGTGAAGGCATAGCCTGTAACTGGACAAATAGATTATCTAAATAAATAGATAATAATTCAGGATTTTCAGGATCCGTTAACGAGGTCATATTTTCTAAATACATAGAAAAATCGTCGGTTAAATAATCAGGTATATTTTTGTCAGATTGCAAAGGTTGTTTCCTAGCTACATGTGTTAAAAGTTGTGTGTGTTCAAATTAAGAGTTTTGTGTATTTTCTATGTGAGATATTGGCTGGTGTTTAGCTCAACGCCTAACTTAATACCTAACTTAATACCTAACTTAAGGCATTATGCCAAAAGGAATCAGCAACCTCTCGGGGATCCGTAATAATGGTATAGTTACTTTTCAAATACAAAGCACGCTTTTTAGGATCCGAAATAGCATCATAGGACTTTTGAATTAATTGAAACTTTTCTCCATCCTCAACACTTGTAGTTTTATCTGGGTGATATTTATTCGCGAGTTTTCGATAGGCTTTTTTGATCTCGATGGTCGTCGCATCTCTACCTACACCTAACTGTTCAAAGTGATCCATATATTTACAACTACCTCTGGTTGAAGTTTTACCTTAACAACATCATTATATTTACTTATTTGCCCTTGAAGAACAACATGAGCATTATTAAAACCCTCATCTAAGCCCCTGATAACAGTTTGCTAAAATGCATAGTTGCGCCAAACATAATAACCAAACCTAGGTCAAGCACCATAGAGCTAACGGTTAGGGGTATTTTAATCTAATCAAAACATTCTTGCTAACGTTTTTTCATGGTGAATTTACTCATTAACGCTATTATCTGCCACTTGATTGCTGATAATATCTGACTACCCTTGATAAGTTAAAATACTTTCAACAACTTGAATTAAAAACATAAGATATTTTATATGAATAATAACAAAAACTTTATTGCTAGCCTTTTTCTATTACTCACGTTAACTGCTTGTTTTGGCGGTGACCCCGCAATAGAAAAAGCTGATAGTTTTATTACTAAGCAAGCAATAGATAAAACAGATATAAGGTGGAAAACCACCTTAACTAAGCCGCCATTACTTACCTTCACTCAAGGTAAAGATTATTTTTGGGATCTGCAAACAAATCAAGGCAAGCTCACTATCAAGCTATTAACCGATTCTGCACCTATGCATGTTTCTAGTACCATTTACTTAACGGAACTTGGTTTCTATGATGAATTGATTTTTCATCGTGTTATCCCCGGCTTTATGGCACAAGGTGGTGACCCTACAGGTACTGGTGCTGGTAACCCTGGTTATAAGTATGATGGCGAATTTGACGGTGAAGCAAATCATAGCGAAGCGGGAACATTAAGCATGGCAAATTCTGGCCCTGGTACCGATGGCAGCCAATTTTTCTTAACCTTTAAAGCGACGCCTTTTTTAGATGGCAAACACACTGTTTTTGGTAAAGTTGTTGAGGATGAAGATGACAGCTTAACTAAAATTGAAGCGTTAGGCAGTAGAAGTGGCAGAACCACAGAAGTGGTTAAAATTATTAAAGCAACAATTCGTATCGAAAATAGCAAATAAACAGACTTTTCTTTATCGTTTTAGCAGGTTTAAGCTCCACTTTTGGAGCTTAAACCTGCTTGATGTCGCGGTCGTTATAGTGGCGACAAGATGAAATAGGGAACGATCAATAAGCGGCTAACTAAATAATATAAAGATTCAGGTAAACTCCTAGGCTAACTGGCTACGGAGTAATACCATACTTTTGCATTATTTTATTATATTCTCCGGATGCAACTAACTTATCTAACAGCATATTCATCGTAGTAACACTAAGGTTGGTGTTTTCCCTGAGCAAAATGGTGTGTTGGTATTCTTGATCCATTTTAGTGGCGATCAAAAGCTCAGACTTTGCCGAAGGATTATCAAGCAGGTATTTATCTAAGAAAGACTTTGTCACTATGGCGATATCCATTTTCCCCCATAACACCAAATGAACATTCACCCTTTCATCAGACGATAGTTGTATATCGAACTTTGACCTTAAAAAATTAGGATCAGAATTGAAGTCGGCAAAATTATAGTGGTAACCCAACATAGCTGAAATTGATTTTTTCTTCAGGCTATGGAAATAGTCTTGTTGCTTAGCTTTACTTTTTAGTGCTATAAAAACGTCTCCGCCCTTAAAAGGTAATTTAATTTCTACAATAGCAATATCCTGCCAGCCCCATACTTTTCTTTCAAAAAATAACAGATCAAATCGACCTTGTTGAAAGAAAACATACCTTCTTCTTGAGCTGGTTAAGACCAATTTAAAATGGTATTCATGCTGAATTTTATTTAATGAGTTAATGAGATCAAGTGTTATACCAGAGATGTTACCTTGACTGTCTTGTTCAATAAATGGCGGAGAAAGGTAACCGCCAACATTCACATCTTCAGCGGCAGAGAGGCTACCACAATAAAGGAGTATTAAAAATGGTACTGCAATTAATTTGGTTAACATTGCATTCCTGATTTATTGGCATAAGACGCCTGTTCACCGACACTTCTATACCATCATTTTATTTACGATTAAATAGTTAATTATAGACACTGGTACTACAGTAGTTTCCTAAAAGATCATTTATTTTAACAATACTAGCTCTATGCTGATATTAAATAACAAGCCGAGCCTTGCCTAAGAATAAGGTCTAAAAATAGCAGGAAAGATCAGGCGGTAGACTTTAACTCAATGGTATTGGTAAATAACCTTGGATCTAAAATTTTATCCAGCATGGCTGGATCAGGTAAACAATCGTCATCAACATAGTCAATATAATCCGCCGCCGAATCAAACACCAAAATATCAAAGGCTAATCTATCTTTTCCATAGCGACCTCGATGGATCATATCCGCTGAAAAAACTAGCAAGTCGCCCACAGCTAAGTGAATTTTTTTACCGGTAGCTAGCGCATCACTACTCACTCTACCCTGCTCTTCTTGGCGAACATTAAACTCCTCTTCATTATCCCAGCGTTTATGGGAACCAGGTACTAGCTCCATGCCAAGTTCATCAAATAAAGGCACACGAAAGTGTACAACTTGTGTCTCATGCATAATTCTTTGCTGCGCTTCCAGATCATGATCATATTGGCAATCTCGATGCCAAAAATCTTTTTGCAAGGGGCTAACTGGATTGAAAAATAGTTGCGTGTTCATAAAATTGGCTTTGTTGGTAATAATATTATCAACCAACGCCATTATTTTTTGTGAACTGATAAAGTTAAAAAGTTTGAGCCTATCCTCAGGGGCTAAATACTGACTGCCGGTAATTAAAGAAGAATTAAACGCTTCCTCCTGATAGAAATCAAAATTGTCTTGTTTCCATAACTGATGAAATTTTAAGATGACTTCTCTAAGTGCAGAGATTTCAGTGCGAGTAAAGTAATCTCTAATAACAAAGTAACCGTGCTCTTTATACTCATTATTTATATGCTTATTGCTTATTTCGCTACTTTTTATTTCGGTACAACTTACCTGACTGCTATCAAATTCTTTGGCGCTAGCTTCCATTTACACTTATTACCTTTTTAACTTTTGTTACTAAGTAAATATTTTATTAAGCTTTACTTACCAAGCTTTTCTTTACCAACATAGCAACGAATTATGACAAAGGTATTCTACCAATCCCCTTTAAAAAACGCCAAAACAATCCCGAAAAAAAACCATAGTGAAGTTGTTTATCTCCCAGAAGAATGCGACTAAATATAAAACCACACCATTGTATAACAGTGGATTCAAAACAACTAAAAACCAACTAATCACTGATAGGTTATTATTCTAATGCGATTAAAAAACAAACCATTGACTCACTAGAGCAATCACCCTAATATGCACAAAAATAAAGCTACCATCGATAAGTAAGTCTTATCGAACAAGCGGTTTTTACTAAATAATTTAAGCCTATAACCCTGATGACTTTATAATTACAGCTTTGTTTGGCTTTTTAAAAGCGGAGCAAAATACCAATTTTTAACTTTTAACTTTTAACTTTTATCAACGAGACTAACAATGAACACTTCACTATATAACAACCCTTGCTACACCGCTAAAGAACTCAGCAACAAAAAGCACCTTCCTGTTCTGACACAAAAACAACCAGCCAAGTTTCATAGCTGGTACAGTGGTAAACAATTCCAACACTAACGAATTGCTGACCAAGTTGATCTCTAAGTAAATTAACTTGGTAAACGGCTTTACTAAAAGGTAAAGTTAAAGGGGTCGGTAATAAATGATTGCATCATTTATTACCGACCCCTTTTTTGTTTTTTAATAGAGTCATTTTTACTTTTCATAAATAATCGTGCGATGAGGTATAATTATTTTAATCGATTAGTTGAACTCATCTAGCTAACATAGCTAACATAGCTAGCGTAAGTAAAGTAAGCTAACCTCATCAACCACAGAGATAAAAAGCAATCAATCAGAAACTCCTCGCTGTAAAGAAGTCAATACCAGTAGATCCTTCAGCTGTAGATACGCAACTTAAAATTGCTAGTTTTAATTTGTTCAATTACCTAGAGCCGCCCAATGCTTTTTATGAGTTTGAGCGCATTTATAGTGCCGCGCAATGGGTAAAAAAGCAAAACTGGATTACTGACTACTTAGGTGAATACCAACCTGACATCATTGGTTTTCAAGAAGTTTTTAGTACTGAGTCGTTAAAAGAATTAGTCGCCGCGCAAGGCTATGATTATTTTTCCGTGGTTGCTCAACCCCAAGTCCTTGATGACTTTATTTATCGAAGTCCTGTCGTCGCCATCGCCTCTCGTTATCCTATTGTAGAGGTTGATGCGGTAAAGCCAGACTTAACACTTGCACAAACATTAGGCTTAACCAGTGAATTTTCTTTTAGCCGAAAAGTGATCAGAGCGACCATTGATGTACCTCATATAGGTAACTGCGATTGTTACGTGGTGCACTTTAAATCGAAGCGTTCAATGATTGAATTCGATGAAAAAAAGCAAAGTCTGTCCCCAGAAAAAAACATTATTGAAAGCCTAAAAGCACAAGTAGCGGGTGGTTGGGGCTCAACTATACAGCGTGGTAGTGAAGCAACTTTATTAATGATTGAGATGATAGCGCGACGTGAAGCTACGGGCCAGCCGATGATATTAATGGGCGATTTTAATAATAACTTAACCGATGGTGTATTAAGTCATTTACTAACCAACACCTTACGTTTTGTCTCACGCATTAACCGTGATGCCTATCTGGCTAAGTATTGTTTAAATGACGCCTGGTATTTATTTCAAAAAGCGCTAACTAATGAGCCTAATGATACGGGTGAAGATGGTAAAAATACTGAAAGTGAAGCAACTATTGCTAAAAATCTAGAAGCGACTCTAGAAGTTAGGCAAGAAATGAAGCGGGCAGAAAAACGAGTACGTACACCAACACATTATTTTGGTGCTAGCAGCTCAGTGCTTGATTACATCTTATTATCATGTGAATTTGATGCCAGTTATCATGACAGTCTCTATCAAGTCAGTGACTATGATACTTACGACCGCCATTTAATTAACCCTATTTTCGACCGAGATGGCGAAAGTACCGATCACGGCATTGTATTAATAACATTAACGCTAAGAGCATAAAGGCTAATACTATTAGCTGATGTAAAGTTATTAACTAAATTGATGTGGAATTATAGTTTCCTGCACGGGTTATATATTTATTCTCTGTCTTATCAAACCGTTGCAGCTAAGCCCGCAGCAACAAAAACCACTGCTGAAATTCTATCAAGCACATTGGTCTCGCTAACACTTATCAAACGAGCCGCGACCACTTTTGCCAAACCGCCATAAGAAATTTTACATAAAAAATCGACAAAAAACCAAGTCACTACAATCGTTATTAATTGCTCTGTATAGCCACGTTCCGTGTTAATAAATTGTGGTAAAAAAGCGACAAAAAATACGATATCTTTGGGGTTAGTGATACCCAACATAAAGCTTTTAAAGAATAAGTTGCTATCAGGCTTAAGCTCATTTTCCTCAGCTAGTGCTAACGATTGGTTACCACCTGCTGCTTTTACCTTTCCATTTTCCTTCCCTTTGGCAGAAAACCATAAACTTACGCCAAGATAGACTAAATAAGCCGCGCCCAGATATTTTATAACATTGAATAAGATTTCAGAGGCCGTAATAACCGCGCCTAAGCCTAGAGCAGAAACCGTAATTAAAATTGATGAGGCAAGGCTACCGCCTAAAATAATCGGCAGTGATTTTTTCATACCGTAGTTAATAGTACTATTGATCATCAATAAAGTTAGCGGACCAGGAATAGCAATAACCACAGCAATAGTGAAGGCAAAGATCAGCCAAGTATTAAAATCCATAATTTCCTTTAATTTTTTGAAGAAGTTTCAACGCCCGCGTGATAAAGAGCGCTAAGTCATTAATGCAATAAATGAGTCAGTGCATAAATGAGTGAATGTTAAGCCTTTTTCACTTTATCAGCTTTAATAAGCATGTCGCCGTAACCATCCATTTTACAATCAAGAGGATGGTCACCCTCAAGCAAGCGTCTTATTGTCGCTTTAGTACCTATTTTAAGTACGATTGAGCTGCCCTTTACTTTAAGGTCTTTTACCAAGGTTAACTTATCCCCTACCGCTAATTTATTGCCGTGAATATCTTTAACGATTAACTCATCATCATTTTCTATTGGGTCCCACTCACAATTACATTCTGGACAAATAAATAAAGACTGGTCTTGATAAACATATTCTGATTGGCATTTTGGGCAAGGAGGTATGGTTTCACTCATGATTTATTACTTTTATAGTTAGTTTTTAATTTATTTTTTATTAAGTAAGGTTAGGGTCTGTTGATCTTTCAGGGTTAAAGTTTATTCAATTTAAAAACGGGCTTAATCGCGGCGCGAGCTTTGTATCATAGTTATTCTATTAAAAAAGCGAGCAACAAGGAGTAAGTTCGTTTTAAATGAACCCAAAGGGCAGCACTTGTTTGAAATTTATACGGCGTTATCGTATGTTCATGTAGCTAGCTACACTTCACATGCTCTGCCTTGCCTAAATATAAAACATGTTGTTGTAAAAGTAATCTCAAAAGATCAACAGACCCTAATTGCACTATAGCTATTTTATCAGTCATGGCGGTAGATGCTATGGCTTATCGGTGAATAGTTAACATAGGCTTTGATTGCCTGTTTCACATCGTGGTGGAATTATATTTTTTGTTAAAGGTAAGAATAAACAAAGGGGCATGAAGCCCCTTTTATTATAGTTAGTGTTTATAGCTAAGCTATACCTAAGCGATTGCTAGGTCTAGCTTAGCTATTTCGGTTATCAAATTACTAACCCTAGGTAGTAAACCTCTAATTGATTGGTTTTCAGCATGAAGCAGCTCAACTAATTTAGTACAGCTATCAACTAATGCATCACTGTAGGCAAACCCTATCAGCGCCACTATCTTAACCATAGCGAGCTCATCAAGCATCTTGCTAGCTTCGTCTTGCTGTTCATAAACGATATTAACTAACTCGATAGTACTGACGAATTTTTCCATTCTAGGGTTAAGCCTGACTAACGATGCAGCCCGCCTGCTAGCACTTCGAGCAATAAGCTCCTTGCTGGCAACTAACTTAGGCTGAATAATACGAGTACGCTTAACAGGTGACTTTCTTTTGACAGTCTTACGCTCTATTGATTCATTGTAGCTGAACTCACCATCAACAAATTGAGCTATATTGGTGACACTTAATCGCTCTGACATTATCGCTGCAGACTTAGCCGTTTTACGGGTGAAATCTCGATAGTCTTCAGCAAAACCATGGGTAGAGATACATTGAGCTAAATCCAGAATTAACGCATTAGCCTTACCCTTAGATGCACGTAAACACCTGCCGATAATCTGCAAATACAATCTTAAAATCTTGGTAGGTCGCGCTAAAACCACGCAATCAGTAGCAGGATCATCAAAGCCAATGGTCAGCATAGACATATTGATGATTAGCCTAACGTCGTTTGATTTATATCTACGTATGCTTTCATCATTATCACTACCTGAGCGCTGCGAGTGAACAATTTCATGTTGAACATTGAGTAATTCAAACGCCTCAGATAACGCCTCAACATGTTTAATGGAGTTAGCAAATAACATAACCTTGCGGCCATGAGAAAGTGCATCATCAACGGTTTGTTGTGCAACTAACGAGCAATGTTCCAGTAAGATACAGTCTAAACCTGAAACACTAAAGTCACCTCGGTACATCTTAACAGCACTATAATCTATCTCTTGCGCTAGGCTAGGTACTTTGTAAACCGGTTTGGCTAATTCGCCCAATTCAATCAGCTGTTTAGTTGTCGTCTCTTCAATCAATTTCATCGACTTATCAATATAAACACCTAACCTATCGATGGGTGTAGCCGTGAGACCAATAATCAAATCAGGTGATAAGTCTTCGCGCATAGCGATATAAACGCCGCCCATGCAGCCAACATGGTATTCATCTCGTAGCAGTACATCACACTTTATATTTAGATGCTTTCTGCGAGCAAAAGACTGCTCCATTACTAACGTCACATCACCGCCAGCTATATAGGTGTAGCCAGATTTGACCACGCTAACCGTCAAGCCATTAGAGGTCAGTGTGTGTAATAACTGCGGAATTAATGCCGCATTACGCAAACTAACCACGACATGTTTGTCGGATAATGCTTGGCACAATTTAAGGATACAGATACTCTTACCGCCACCCGTAGGTAGTGCGATAATGGAGTTTTCTCCAGCACCAATGGCCTTACTAACGCTGTTAATCTGATAATCTTTGTCTAATATCTGCATGCCATACCACTCGGATTCGTTCTTGTATTAGTGTTACTACTGTCTTTTTATATTTATTTTTATAGTTAAATCAGTAAGTTCTACGTCTAGTTTTACCCTACACGTAAGCTTTCTATCTTATGACTCCTATGCGGTGCATCATCAGCCAAATCGAAAGCGGGCACTATTATATACTGAAAAGCTGTCGAGATGCACAATTCAGCAATTCATTTTTTTTATTGGAGTTAACTCAATTACTTGGCGTTTTATTTTCAGTAGCTTAGCCGCGAATTGACCAAGCTTGGCTGACCTTGGCTAATCTCGGTAATAACACCAATCTATAGTCACTAGATAAAATTCATTCTACGACGAAAAAAATGTTAAGAAACTTTTCACTACCAAGGTAAGCATTGCTTCTTACCTTTATGCTCGCTAGTCTATTAACTAACCCTTGTCATAATAAAATATAAAAATATAAAGATTATGTCCTTATTTTTCCAAAGAATATTACTCGCTGGCTGCTTGATAGGTTTATTAGGTTTTATTGCGCCTAGTGAATTATTTGCTCAAGATGCTGAGTTAGGCACTCTACCACCACCAAGAAAACTAACGGAGCCCCAAGCTAAGCTTGCTTCAAAAAACTACCAAAAATATTGTGCCTTATGCCACGGCGCAGACCGACAAGGTCATGTCAATGATCATGCGCCATCGCTGCGCAGCAAAAGCTTATTTGAATCCGGTGTTCCGCACGCTATTTTAAGACCGATGTCTTATGGCAGAAAAGGCACGGCTATGGGCGGTTACCTTGATGAAGTTGGCGGGCCGATGACGCTAGCTGAAACCTGGGACTTAACCTATTGGTTATTTGAGCAAGCAGGAGTTCAGCGCTTAAAGCTATCAACTAATCCTGTTCATGGTGATATTAAACGCGGTGAGCAAGTCTATTTAGCAAACTGTACCAGCTGTCATGGGGTTCAAGGCGAAGGTATTACGGCTCCTGCGCTAGGTAATCAATCTGCCCTTGCCCACAACACCGATGAATTTATCCGTCATGCCATACAAAATGGTCGACAAGACACACCAATGCAGCCCTTCAAAGATAAGTTATCACCTCAAGACATCAACAATATTACCGCTTTTTTACGCAGTAAAGCACTCGGCTGGAAAGAAGAAAGAACCATACTTAAAGCACTGCCAACACCTGAGCAATACGTTATCAACAAAAATGGTGATGACCCAAACTTTACTTTGCAAGATGGCATGTACGTATCATCAAAAGATTTAAACGCCGCCTTACTGGCAAAAAACAAAATGGTACTGCTTGATACACGTGTGCCTTCGGTTTGGCAAACCGCACATATAGAAGGTTCTATTCCTTTTCCCTACTATGCGGATCTGGCTGAAACCGTGGCAGGCATTCCCAAAGATGTGCAAATTATTGCTTATTGTTCTTGCCCGCGTGCCGCAGCAGATTACACCATTAAAAAACTAAGAGATCGTGGCTACACCCGCACCGCAGTTTTATGGGAAGGCGTTTTTGGTTGGATGAATTTAGGTTATCCAGTAATGCGTGGCGATATTGAAACTATTGGTGACTAAACTATTGGTAACTAAAAGAGTTGTAAGGCTGATATTGTCAGCCTACTCTCGTGTGCATGACATAGCTCACTTGATTTTTTGAGTTGGTTATTTTTTGACTACTTAACCTAGACTCTGTTTAAGAGATAGTTAATTTATTGAAATATAGCTGCTAGAGAAATATTTATTAAGCAGTGGTCAGCTTACTTACATTAGCGTTGCTGATCATCTCAATTGCGATGTCAGTTAAATCAGTAACTTCTCCTATGCCAATAGTGTTTTCTAATTGCACTTCAAGATCATGAGCTAGGTCTTTATTCAAACTCTTTAAATAACTTATCTCGTCACGATAATGCATATTCTGAGCTTTATTACTTTTTTTCAATTCAATCTTTAAAATCGCTGGCTGGCCAAGGCTAGCGACCTTATTAGTATATTCTTGTAATTGAGACGACTTCTTTAATACCGCTAAATCACGATACCAAAATGAGTACTCTTCATTTTCATTTTTATCTTTAGGCAAAACAAGAATGTAGAAAGCACGGGCAGGTAAATCTTGGTAAGCGAGCACGGCGATGATTGATAAACATGACTCTCTAAATTTCTTATTACTCAACAAATTGAGAATAAGATTTTCACTGCTCTCATTTTTATAAATAAGATGTTTAAGCGCGGAGTTACCACTAAAGCTTGCTGCATTAATATATTGTTGATGCTTAGTGGCTTTCAAGTAGAAAGGAATAGAAAAATGATTATGCGCATATATATTTCTCATCGCTTTCTGCAAGCCATAAATACGACTGCCTCGCTTACCACACGCTTCAATGGTATCAATATGCTGATATAAATACTTTCTTATGGCTCGACAAGCTAAATGCTTACTTTCAATAGTGTTCATTAATAACCGCACTGCGCCATGACCGTCATAACCCAGTACAATATATTTTTGTTTTTTAAGCCTACGCTCTTGCTCAATAAAAGGCACCGTTAATTCAATTTCGACTTCTTCCCCTGCTTTGAATTTAGTTTCTTTAGCTAGGTTGACTAATAAACCCTGAATAGATATGTTTTGCGTCTCACCCGGAATATTTACTACCACATTATTACTGCGTGTTATTGCCATTTTAAACGATAAAGCGAAGCGATCTTCACTTCTTGATTCATCATTTTCAGCGGTTACTATCTCAGTTTCAGCAAGATCATCAACCGTACTAAGTTGGAAGCGTTTTGGTAATAAGCTATCTAATTCAGTCACCTCACCATTTATTGGTTGATAGATAGTTTCGTACAAACTGCTTATATCTGAAACTGTGATCATGTGATCGCAGTCACTAATCACGTCTAACGCAGCTTTAGGAGGAGCCCTATTTAATACCGCCATTTTAGGATGAACATGACAAGGCAGTGCTGATGGTACATAAGCATCTTCTTTAGCATTAATATAAGACGACGATATTTTAACCACTCTAAAGAGACCGTTTTTGAAATAACGATTAAATACCGCTTTAACACTTTCATCATTAACAAATTCGTCGTACCAAATGAGTGAGTAGCTGAAGGTGTCTTTATAACTAGACTTTAATAAAAATGCATATTTCTCAACAGCATTACTTTTATTCAACGCATGCTGAATATCTTTATGGCCAAGCAACATGGGTAAATAAAAATTTTGTTTTTTATCGCTAAAAAAGTCCCATAATTGGTCATTACCTGACGTTTTCATTGCTACTTTTGCATGCCATACATCCTTATTTTTATAACAAAGTAGCGGAATGTCATGGGTTTTATTTAGGTATAACTGCTCATAACCTTTAGAGGTTATCGAGTCAAATAGTGGTTTGATAAAGAGGTCTGTCGGGCCGATTATGGCTCGTTTTTTTTGCATTAAGTAATGAAAAAACAAAATACGCATTTGTTTATCGGTTAATGGCGTGGAGAATTTTAACAGGTATTCGAAGTTATTATTTACTGAGGAGCTTTGACTATCTATGATCTCAAATCCCAGCTCGAGTTCTTTATCAAAATCTATTGCTTTATCATGGTCATATAACCATAAATATACTTTGTTAGATTTTATATGCTCAATTTTATTTAACGTCTTAATAATAACTTTTCGGTTATTCATTTTTTCAATGCTAGCGGTTATACCAACAGTTTTCTTTCCTTGGGAGGTCATGCCCATAATTGGATTGAGAAATACTTTACAAGAAGAGTTAAGTGTCTTTATTTCATGAACTATTCTATTTTTATTTACGAGGGGTTTCGGCTCAGTTTTATCTATTGTGAACGTTGAAACTTTACTGCTGTTTTCATTTCCATTCGAGATTTTACTTTTATTAGCTGCTCTCTGTCGTGCATTTTCAATAACTTCATGATAAATAGCTATGGTGTAAAGGCTTTGATATTCCAGTAGTTTTTGATTAAAAAATGCTTTACCTGCTGAATCAAGATAATGGTTAATTTTGTTGTGTTTAACAATTTCACAATCGGTAAAATACACACGTAAATCAATTGATTTAGTTGCTTGCTGAGCAAGCTTTTTGATTTCATTTTTAACGGCAAGATGTTGACCGCTACTTTCTTCTGGCAGCAGTTTTTGAACAAGGTACTCGAGTCTGTCATTGCTCGCATAAGGAACTAAACTTAATATTTGTTTTGTAAACTTTGCTAAGTGAGGACTTATTGTACTGCTCATTAGTCGTTGCACCTTATCTTTTTACATGAACATCTTTGAACATATTTTAAAATATTCAAATCATATATTTAGGTCAGGTTGTTGCGATACAATAATATTTACGGCTAATAAATTAAGCCTTCATTATTCCGTATACGTTAATAAATGATATTTTTAGATTGAATAACATTTACCAGCCAACATTCACTTTCCCACAAAGTAGTCAATCCGACAAAACAGCCTATTTTTAAGCTCAAAAAAAACAAATCATCATCAGTTTGTCTCAAGTCTAAACATAGTTCCATAAAAACTGTGCATTTATTGCACTGAGTCAGATTAAGCTTTTCACCGGCTTAGGTCAACAATGCCTATAAAAAAGCCAGCACAATTAAATAGCGATTTGTAAAATTAAAAAATGCTTTTTTACTTTACTTCTTTTGTTAATTATACATTTTTTTTACTTGTTGTTACTATTTTGTTAACTTCAAATGGTTAACAAAAAACAATACTATTAAATTTATTATTTTAATTATTAATAAGTAATGTCATCAGAGGAAGTTATGGTTAAAAAAATATTTAAATGGCTTGGAGTTATGCTGCTTACAGTAATAGTGGTTGCTGGCAGTTTCGCCGCTTATGAATGGAATGCTGATAAACCCTTGAGGTTTCGATCTTTTGTCGATCGAGAAGTATTAAAAATGGCCTTTGAAAGCCCTGAAACATTAACCTCTTTAGGTTTTTTGGAATCAGTGGGCATCACTGGACATAATGGTAAACTTGATGACGCAAGCCTTGCTAAAGCCGATGAATTATTTGTTAAGTTAAAGCAAGTACATAAAACACTTAATTCATACCAAGATGACAGTTTAAGTGAGGCAGATATTCTTTCTAAAGAAATTGCACTTTATTTACTGGATCTTGCCAAAAATTCTGAACGGTTCCGCTATCATAGTTACCCAGTAAACCAGCTGTTTGGCATACAAAATGGTTACCCAAGCTTTATGGAAGCTCAACACCAAATTCATAGCAGCGATGATGTTGAAAACTATTTATCGCGTTTAATGTTAGTGAAGGGTAAATTCACTCAAGAACTCGAAGGAATAAGGTTGAGGGAAGAAAAAGGAATTATTCCACCCTTATTTGTGATTGAGCGTGTACTTGAAGAAATGAACACTTTTGTCGGTAAACCAATAGAGGAAAATATTCTCTATACCTCGTTGGCGAAAAAGATGATTGAAAGCGGTAATATTAGTAATGATGAACAAGTTAAATTGCTAGCTAAAGCGAAAAGTAATATTAATGATTATGTGCACCCAGCCTATAAATCATTAATTGACTACTTTACTAATTTAAAATCAAAAGCAACTAATGACGACGGTTTCTGGCGCTTACCTAACGGCGAGGAAGCCTACATAAACTCGTTAAAATTCTTCACCACTACCGATTACACACCTCAATATATTCATGATATTGGCTTAAACGAAGTAAATCGTATCCAGTCAGACATCATGACTATTCTTAAAGAGCAAAACTATGATGTTGCTCAAGGCTTTAGTGTCGCTATAGAAAATTTAGCTGCGCAAGAGAGCTTTTATTACGAAGACAGTGATGCTGGCCGGGCACAAATACTGGTTGATTATCAAAAAATTCTTGATGAAATAGATACCGGTTTAGACTCTGCATTTAGAATTCGCCCTAAAGCGGGCATGGAAGTTGTTAGAATTCCTGAGTTTAAAGAAAAAACCGCACCAGGCGCTTATTATCAGCAGCCAGCCATTGATGGTAGTCGTCCAGGGCGATTTTTTGCGAATTTATATGATATTAAAGCGACCCCTAAATACGCAATGCGAACATTGGCTTATCATGAAGGTATTCCTGGCCACCATTTTCAAATCGCGGTTGCTATGGAATTAGAAGGCTTACCACTATTTAGAAAGTTTTCCCCTTTTACCGCTTATGTAGAAGGTTGGGCGCTGTATAGTGAATACCTTGCATGGGAAATGGGTTTTCAAGACGACCCTTTCGATAATATTGGCCGTTTGCAAGCTGAGCTATTTAGAGCAGTGCGCTTAGTGGTTGACACCGGGATTCATTATAAAAGATGGACCCGAGAGCAAGCTATTGATTACATGAAAGAGAATACCGGTATGGCACAATCTGATGTTGTTTCTGAGATTGAGCGTTACATTGTAATGCCCGGCCAAGCTACGTCATATAAAGTGGGGATGATGAAAATTTTAGACTTACGAGAGAAAGCAAAACTCGCGCTGGGAAATAAATTTGATCTACGAAATTTTCATGATGTAGTGTTAAAAAATGGTGCTGTTCCTCTTAATATTCTGGAACGTTTCATTGATGATTATATAGCAGAGACGTTGACGCAGTAGTTTTTCAGCAATTACTTCTTGTAGAAATAGTTTAGCAGCAGAGTAAGATTATTTTTAATTTACTCTGCTGCTATTATTTAAGCAATAACCTAAGTTATTCTTCCTTTTTCTTACTAAAAGAATCGACAAAAGACTGCAATCCCTGTTGAACTAACTCATAGGTTTTATCAATATTAGTGGCAATATCTCCTCCTAATACTTTTAAAGCACCAAGAATATCTTTGGCTTCAGCAAAACCTTGGTCTATGCCGCTACTGATAATATCAACAAAAGCCGTTAATGATTCTTCTTCATTCATTTCTGGATGTTGCTCTCGGTAAGAAGCTAGGAACTGGGTGCTAAAAGCAACAATACGCTCTGCCGTCGCTTCGGGGCCAAAATCTATACCGGATTCATAAGCCTCTTCAACGTTACTATCAACGCCTCCCGCTTTAAGCGCTTCATTTATTCCCTGTAAAGCAGTTTTTAATAGCAGGGACAGTGGTTGGTCGCCGATTGATTTACTGAATTTTAGTGAAGATTCAATAATGGCGGCGTTAAGTTGCTTTTTCTGGCTGACAGAAATAGGCTCTTTAACCTCTGTCATTTTTTTATCCTGGGCAATACCCGGTACTTGCTGCCCCATGGCGCCGCTGTCTTTTTTATCCTGCGCTTTTGCTAACGAGCGAACATCTTGGTTAAATCTCGCATCAGGGTTAATTGATGAACTCATAATAGCTACCTTAATTTATCAATGTCTATATAAGAAGTATCGGCATGGTGAAGTATAACTTAAGCCTTAACTGTATGAATTAAACCCAGCTGGATTAGCCATTAATCACTAAGCTTTTAATTGGTATTTCGCGGTTAGAGCTAAGGCATGCTGATAAATAGGGGTATAAAGAAATCCAGTAAATAAAAGTCATCAATAAGAGTAATACATAGAGGTTAGAGCATAATGATTAAATGTACTCAGCCTCTATTTTTACTTTTCGATTATATTTATGCTCAATAAATTATTTTCCGAGCATATCCCTTTTTAGATCCTTATCGACCGGGCTAGTACCCAACCAAATTGACAATAATGCTTGGCGAAAGGCTTCGTTATGAATGCTAATTAAAGGTTTATTATTTTTTAATATATGAACACCGACATTGGGTTCACTGATAAAAGTAAATTGGTCCTGTTTCTCTATTGGCTGGTCAAAAACAGAAATAAACTCAGTGATATGAGCATCTATTGCTTTGCTATCGCCATCGGAGGCAAGTTTAAAGCCCTGTTCAATTGAATCCAGCATTCTGGTCGAGGTGATCAAACCGGAAACAATATTCAAACGAATGGCTTTAATACTCTGACTGTTAAGCACTGCATAGCTCTTAGTTGCGCTTAATCTTTTACTGTTGATTTCTGGTTCACTAAATAGACTTGCCACATAGAGATTGATAAAAAACTTGCTCCGAACCCCCGTCCCTTGTACTAACAGGGTTTTATCATCAAAACTAATAGACTCAGAAATATCAATATCAGCAACACTTTTGGCGCCAACATTAATGGACAAACTCAAGAGTATAATGGCAAGTGTATTTATCAACGGCTTCATAATTTTTCCTAGTAGGTTACAACTCATAAATTGTTAATATGCAGGTATGATTTTTAATCTTTAATTGTTAATTTTTAATTTTTAATTTTTACTGCTATTTAAAAGTGAATAATGCATTCAGTTGTTTAAAAATAAGAAATGCAGATTAACAGTCTTAACAACAAAGCGATGTAAAGTATTCCAGCTAAATCGTTGTAAAGTGTGATGAATTTCATGGTTGGTATGCTGATAGTTTTATTTTGTTAGAAGGAGTGATTAATATTCACCTTTTGTTGAGTTCATCATTCAACATGACGTTTGCTCTGCTACGTCACTGTGGCGACTACACGAAAAACAACGAGCCCCCCTTTGATCCAACTGGCTAAGTTACTGATTTATGCAACGGCTGAATTTTGTACATTTGAAAGCTATTTTA
The DNA here is from genome assembly GCA_022969215.1 of Colwellia sp. Taxonomy (GTDB): domain Bacteria; phylum Pseudomonadota; class Gammaproteobacteria; order Enterobacterales; family Alteromonadaceae; genus Colwellia. The sequence goes on from JALJPA010000011.1 coordinate 41,630, forward strand.
TTACCTAAAATGCAGTTAGAATAAGCTGGATTTTTACTCAGAAGACATTTTTCCTTGAAGCTATTTCCCTCACCACCAATGCTAGCCACGTTCATTAGCATTGCTATTTTTATTAGCGCTTTTTATAGTATTACTCACAGCGCCACAGCGCAAAGTGAGCAAATAAATAAAAAAGTAGTTAAAGAAAGAATTCTTTGGTTAGTAGAGGACAAGATTGAAAATATAGATCTTTTAGCTAAAACCTCTGCTGAAACGTCAACCGCTTCCTATATCGAAAACCTAATCATTCAACAGTTAAAACAATTCAAAAAATATGATGTTCGCATAGTACGAGTGACAGCACCGCGAATAATTAAAACACTTAACAGCAATGATAATGCCTGTGTCGCCAATAGAGCGATCACACCAGACCGCAAGGAATACTCGCTTTTTTCAGATCCGCAAAGCTTTTACCTGACCCATAAACTTTACCGCTTTAATGCCAAATCCCCTTTACCTAACGAACTATTCAATGCCGAAGGAGAAATTAAAGATCTGCCTAGTGTATTTAGAGCATTACCGAAAAAAATTATGGGTATTGCCCAGGATGTATCTTTTGGTAATTTTCTTGACCAGCAAATAAAACAGATAAACCCAGTAAACATCTATTACCGCGGCGGCACTCAGCGAGTAAGAGCGCTAGGATCAATGTTATATAAATCACGGGTTGATTTTGTCCTAGCCTTACCGGTAGATATAACCCCAAATGAAGCACAAATACCACTACTAGAGCAATACACCATTGCTGGTGCGCCTCCTTACCTTATTGCACACTTTAACTGTTCAAAAAGTGAATTGGGCCAAGGGGTAATTAACGATATTAATAAAATATTAGCCAAGGTTTATCAAACTAAAGACTATTACCAAGCACACAACAAATGGTTTTCAAACAAGCAATTAATCGGCTTACAAACATTTTTAGCTGAAAGGTTCTCTGAAAAAAAATACCTAGAGCCAACGAAATAATACTCACTTTTTAATATTGTGAATAATAGCGTCAGAGTAATGTAATTTGAGTGAATTTAACTTTGACGCCATATATCATCTTTATTACTTTAATAACCTTATAAGTAAGAAAGCAGCTTACTCTGGTTTTTTGAATAATAGCGTGAAACGATCTGAGTTACCTCGCACGGTTTTTCGTCCAACTTCAAAACGTAATTCGTCATCTGATTTGTAATGTAAGTTAGAGTAATCCACTAAAACAAAACCCGCTTGTTGAATTTCTTTAATGGCAAGAACAGGGTCAAAACGACGACCATTTTCATCATTTTTCTTTTGCATATGTCTGCGAGTATGATCGACTACACCATATATTCCGCCAGGTTTTAATGCTTTATAAGCCGCTTTGTTTACACTGACACGTTCATTTTCATCAAAGTTATGGTAGTTGCGAAATGTTAATACCGCATCAAGATCGTTTATATTAAAGTTAAGGTTTTCGAATTCATAACCTTCACTACCGATTAATTTAACTTTATCAAAAGGATTTTGTTTCAACAGTGATTCTTTAAGCCCTTTGGTACCTAGACTTAAATAAAATTGTCCCTTATCGCGAAGAGCTGGTGCAAGTAGTTTGGTGTACCAGCCACCACCAGGTACTAATTCTAATACCCTCATATCATCTTTTATGCCGAAAAACTGCAACGTTTCCACTGGCTTTCTGTTGCTATCTCGAGCTTTTTCTCTGTCGGTACGTATATCTGACGACATTGCTTGTTTGATACTTTCAGAAAAGTCTGCGGCAAAAAGTCCTGGAGAAGATAATGTGGTTGCCATTAATAAGGGTAAAAATAATTTTCGCATGAATACTTCCTTTCAATTGTTGTTATAAATGTAATCGCAACGCTTATTGCGATTTATTTAACTCGATTGAAGCAAGGTCAGTAAAAATAGTCTTATGATAAATCTATAATTTGCCATTATAGATTTATCATAGAAATACTCTGATTAATTTACGTACGATATTTGCTTATAATTTATGTTGAGTTCAGAATTCTGCTTGGGGTTTTGTTTGCCTGCTTGGCAATCGCGATAGAAAAATATAGTAGACCTAGAATAAATAGTCGGTGCACAACGATGAGACATAACTAGAATATATTTTTTCGTATTTTCAATAACTCCCCACACATCGAAACAACATATCATTAACGTTCCATTTATTATTTTTTTACAAAAAAATAAACCTCAAATTAAAGTAAAAAAATCCACTTTATAACTTTATATTTATTAGTTACTTACGACGCTTTTGTCTTTAAAGACATTTTCACGTTAAACACTATTTCTAGTAAAATAGCTATTTGACAGCGCTGTCAAATGCATGATAGCTTGAAATACGCATGAAAAACATACAAAAAACATAAGGCAATACAGGGGCGTTTAAACAACAAACTTCAGGCATTGTCCATGCGGTATTAAAAAAATAATAAATTAAATATGGGGAATTTGAATGAAACTCAAACAGGCTGGTTTTAAACCGAATAAAACTTTAATTGCCATATCACTTGCTGCAAGCACAGTGATTTCGAGCAACGCCTTTGCAGCACAGAGCTGTGAAGGTATCAATGCATATCCAGATTTCCCTCAGGTAGACTGGCAAGGAAATCCTGATCACGCGAATACCGGTGATGTAATGCAACATAATGGTAGTGCGTACACTGCTCAATGGTGGACTAAGGCAATTCCAGGTAGTGATAATAGCTGGGCTTTAAAAGATGAATGTACTGGTGGCACGCCAACACCTGATCCTGACCCTACACCTGACCCCGAGCCCGAGCCAACACCAGATCCGATTCCTGATCCAGAGCCTACTCCTGAGCCGACACCAGATCCGATTCCTGAT
>JALJPA010000110.1 GCA_022969215.1 Colwellia sp.
CCAACCCATTTTTGCCGCAGCTAACTTGCCAACTAAACGTGAAATAGCGTGTTTAGGCATCATATATTGCATGGTTATTTTAATTTTATCGCTAAGATTATTTTTTGAAGACACTCATTTTTCCTTAATTATTAAAACGTGAGGTTAATGTATTATCATTGAGGCTGGCTAAGATACGCTGAAAACTCGCTAAGCGAGCAGGGCTGATCTTGTCATCCGCGCCAGCGGCAATTAGCGCACAACCTGGATCGCTCTGATGTTTACAGTCTCTAAATTTACATAGGCCAAGAAAATCGGAAAATTCGATAAAACCATGACAAACTTGTTTAGGTGTTAAATGCCATAAACCAAACTCACGTATACCTGGGGAGTCAATTAAATCGCCGCCCTGCATAAAGTGATATAAACGCGCCACTGTGGTGGTATGTTGCCCTAAACCTGAATTTTCTGAGACTTCTTTTGTTAAAATCCCTAGTTCAGGCATTAAGGCATTAACTAAGGTAGATTTACCCACGCCTGACTGACCGACAAAAATACTGGTATGTTGCGCCAGCTGCAGTTTAAGTTCGTTTATGCCTTCGCGTGATTTACTACTGGCATAAAGAACTTGATAGCCAATATCTTGATATATTTGTAATTGCTTCTTGATCGCTGCTTGTTCGTCTGTGGAGATACTGTCTAACAAATCAGTTTTGTTAAGTACTATAACGGGAGTAATACCCGTTTGTTCGGCAGCGACTAAATAACGATCAATAATATCACTATTAAAAACCGGCAATACCGAAGAGACAATTAGAATTTGGCTAATATTAGCGGCAATGGGTTTAACACCGTCATAAACATCAGGGCGACTTAAAACAGAGTCACGCTCATGTACGGCTTCAATAATGCCGGTAATGCTATGCTGGGTTTCATTTCCAAGACGCCACAGCACTTTATCTCCACATACAAGAGAGGAAATAGAGCGGCGTAAATTACAGCGGAATACCTCACCTTGGTTATTTTCGACATCGGCGTGCTGGCCAAATCGACTAATAATGGTCCCTTGTTCTGGAGCTCCTAGGTCGCCATCATCCCACTGCACTTTATCTTTACCTTTAGTGCTTTTGCCTTGTAGCCTTTTATCATGATTGGCTTTAATTCGCCTTTGTTGACCTTCGGTCAATTTTTTTGTTTTAGCCATGTTAATTATTCATACTATTTAATTTGATCCAACTTAGTTCTGGCGTATTATACTAACAATAATATATGAATGCTTGTGCATTTTTTTAAGGGAACTTTATGGCGGGTAATGACAGTAATTTAATTTGGCTTGATTTGGAAATGACGGGGCTTGAGCCTGAGGGTGATGTTATTTTAGAGATCGCTATCATTATCACTGATAGTCATTTAAATATCTTAGCGCAAGGACCAATATTTGCCATCAGTCAAAGTGATGAAGTGCTAGATAATATGAGCCAGTGGTGTATTGAACATCATGGTAAGTCAGGGCTTACGAAAAGATGTCGTGATAGCGAGGTCAGCTTAGCAGAGGCAACACAGCAAAGTTTGGCTTTTGTGCAAGAATGGGTACCTCAAGGTAAGTCTCCTATGTGTGGCAACAGTATCGGGCAAGATAGACGCTTTATTAATAAATATATGCCAGACTTTGAAGATCATTTTCATTACCGTAATTTAGATGTCAGTACGATAAAAGAGCTGGCAAGGCGTTGGAAACCAGAAGTGCTAGACTCAGTGGTTAAAACTGGCGCGCATTTAGCACTCGATGATATTAAAGAGTCTATTGCCGAGTTAAAAGTTTATAGGGAGTTATTCTTCAAACTATAACTATCCCCTTAGCCCTAGTGCTAACAATAAAGATACAAAAAACTAAGGCACGAAAAATTATATAGCGTTATTATCGTGCCACCTTCCTATTTGAGTAATTCCGATGAAAACTATAATCACTTGCCTAGTGTTTTTTGCGCTGAGCATTTGTCTAATCAATGTCAGCCATGCCGCGAATGTAGATAATAATAGCGAAAATCAACAATTAGCTAATATTATTCAAAATCATGAAGAGTTTTATCTACAATCAAGCCCTTTTAATCAGCCAGAGGTGGGAGGCAATAATGCTAAATTACCAAACCTATCAGCAGATACTTTATTAAAGCAATATCAACAGCGCTTAGCTATATATCAGCAATTAATGGCCTTAGATGATGAACATTTAACACAAGATAATCAGATTAATTTATCTGTTCTTAGCTATACCCTAAAAAATCAGTTAGATAATTACACTAACAAAGAGCACTTCATGCCACTTACGGCTGAGTCAGGCTTTCATGTTTGGATAGCAAATATTTCAACGAAAGGTGATTTTAAAACATTTGTCGATTACCAAGATTATTTAGCACGTCTAGCTGCCTTGCCAAACTATTTCTTACAGCAAACTCACTGGATGAAAGAAGGGCTTAAACACGGCATTAGCCAACCTAAAATTGTTCTTGAGGGCTTCGAGCAATCTATATCGGCCTTTATTAAAGAAGATGTCACTAAGAGTGGCTACTATAAACCTTTTGATAAAATGTCTGCTTTTATTAGCTCAAGCCAGAAAAAAGACTTACAACGACAAGCTAAACATGTATTGAGCACTAAAGTTATGCCAGCATATAAAGCTTATTATGACTTTATGGTTAATGAATACCAACCCAATGCCCGTGACAATATTGCCGCCAGTTCTCTGCCTAATGGCGAAGCATATTATCAAAATAGATTGATACATTATACCACCTTGCCTATGACAGCAGTGCAAGTGCATCAACAAGGCCTTGCGGAAGTAAAGCGCATTCGCGGAGAAATGGAAGCTATTATTGAGCAAGTTGACTTTGATGGGGATTTTGCTGATTTTGTACAATTTCTACGTAGTGATCCGCAATTTTATGCAAGCACAGCAACGGAGTTATTAAAAGAGGCGTCTTTCATTGCTAAAAAAATGGATGCTAAACTACCCGCACTCTTTAAAACACTACCAAGAACGCCTTATGGTGTTATGGCTGTACCGGCTAATATTGCTCCCAAGTACACTACAGGCAGATATGCAGGTTCATCTCGTGATGATCAGCCAGGTAATTACTGGGTTAATACTTATAGACTTGACCGTCGACCACTTTATGTTTTAACAGCACTAACACTCCATGAGGCTGTGCCAGGTCATCACTTACAAATATCCTTAGCAAAAGAAATGGTTGATGTGGCAAAATTTCGCAATCGCACTTACATTTCAGCTTTTGGTGAAGGTTGGGGCTTGTACTCTGAATATCTTGGCATCGAGGCCGGCATGTATGAAGATCCTTATCATAACTTTGGTCGCTTAACTTATGAGATGTGGCGAGCATGCCGCTTAGTTGTTGATACGGGTATGCATACTCAAGGTTGGAGTAGAACGCAAGCGATTGACTTTTTGGCGAGTAATACTGCATTGTCACTACACAATGTGACTACAGAAATAGATCGCTATATCTCTTGGCCAGGGCAAGCACTGTCATACAAAATGGGCGAGTTAACGATTAAGCGCCTACGTAAAGAGGCAGAGCAAGCATTAGGGAAAGACTTTGATTTGAGAGACTTTCATGATCAATTACTCAAGCACGGTTCGATGCCATTATCTATGATGGATAAAGTTGTTATGCAGTATATTTATGAGCAAGCCGCGCAATATAAATAGCTGTGCTAATAATCTTTATTTCAGTGATAGCCTGATTTACCTTAGGGTGTATTAGGCTATTCACTTTATTGAGTTAGATAATATTGAGGAGAAAAAGCGGCATTAGAATTCAATTAATTGAATTATAAAGATATAAGTTTATAAAATAATTTGTACAGAAGGGATAATATGGGTATTTCAAAGGAATAAGGGAGAGGGAGCACGCAAAGAAAACGGAAGAAACAGATAGTGGATTATCGAATTAAGATAAGCCCCCACTATATCTAAACTTGGTAGTCCCGCTATCATAGGTTTCCCTTTAGACCGGTAACTTTGCGTCTCTAATTTTCATTAGATTTGCCCTTATCAAGCTGTAAAGCTCAACTTCATTATAGGTTTAATTTTATAAATGTAAACAGAAAAGGCTACTTTTGCTTAGCTTTATAGGTTAAAAGTAGTAATAAATACTATTGGATAACTTTCAATGGTTTATTTTTCAATCACTAACGGTATGAATATGACTAGTCCGCGGTTATTCTCTTTCATAATATTAACTTTCAAACTGCTAGCTCTGTCTTTATTATTTACAGTCAATACTTATGCTCAGTCCTCTTCTGAGCAAATAATATTGACTAATCAAGTACTGAAACTGTTAAAAATAAATAGCGAAATGCTCAATGCTGATACGGTGACACAGCTGTCAGCTAAAATTATTGCTAATCGTCAACTTTTCTCTAATGACATTCTTGCCAAAGTTTTTTTACTCTCCGCTAATGTGGCAAGTAATCAAGCAAATATTAACCAGATTTATGACTTTGCTCAAAGTGGCTTATCTGTAAATAGCAGGGATAAAAAAATAAAATTATCGTTGTTGCTAAAGTTGTCAGAAGTTTATGTTGCGAGAAAGCAGTATCAGCAGCTACTCACTTTGATTCAAACGGCAGTAAATAATGGTGAATACAGCCGTAATATCAAAAATCAGTTACTATTGTTAAGTTATCGTAGTGTTGCGTTTGCCATGCTGGGAAAACATCAACAGGCTTTAGCGGATTTACAACAGGTCGAACGAGGTATTAGTAAAAGTGAATTGACCGAACATATTGAACTATTAACTATCCTGTCCATGGTCTATCACCATTTAGGTGATTATCAAACATCATTGACTATGCAGTTGCAGATTTTGAAATTAAGATTTGAAATGGACCAACTGGAAAATCTTGATAAAACCTATTTCTATTTAGGCTATGCGTATTTCTATTTACAGCGTTTTGATGATGCTTATAATGCTTTTTGGCAGTCTAAAAAACATGCCGATAATAAGCAAGCCCCCATAAGTTCTGCATACGCAAGCAAGGGGTTGGGGGTTACTTTACTTATTCAACAGCAGCTCCCTGCTGCCATTGAGTCATTAGAGCAAGCAATCACTATATTTAAGACAAATGAAATGCTTGATGAACAAATTGAAAGTATGGTTGCACTAGTTAAGGCGAAGTTAGACCTGCAGAAAATTAATGAGGGTTATACTTTGTTAAAGCAAGTATTAGTTCTCTTAGATGGCAAAGACATCTCTTTGCAGTATGCTGGTTTTTACCGCATGGTTGCAGAAATGTACCTTGCCGATGACAATTACCAAAGTGCTTACCTCTGGCGGGAAAAACATAGCAAAGTACTAATAACTAAACTACATGATATGAAAAAAGCTTCTACTTTAGGTCATGGTTTATCTCATTTAACCGCAGGTCCGCAAGCTATCGTTGAGCCTATTGAACAATCACGAAATTTGGCGGTAAAATTAGCCCAAAATAGTGAGTTATCGAGTAGTTTTGTCGACAAATACCAAAAGCAACGTACCATCATTATTAGTTTATCTGCGCTTGTTTGCTTATTGATAATGACCTTACTGGTTTTTTTCTTGAGGTTAAGAGCGCAACGAATAAACTTAGCCTATGAAGATATTGAAAAACCGAGCTATGCCATGGCAGGTCCAATGCAAACTAAATTTGACTATCAATTGGCTTTTAAAAAAGCACGTAAATTTCAATACCCTTTAAGCGTTGCCTACCTAGTAGTAGAAAACTGGCAAGAGTTGGCTTTTCATTTTAATACTAAAAGCATTAATGAAGTTACTAAAGATATTGCCAGCTTGATCAATGGTCAATTAACAGCGTTTGATTACGTCGGCTTACTTAACCAGGGCGAATATTTGTTAATATTTGAACATTTAAGTAGTGAGGAGGCGAATATGAAAGTCGATAAGCTGGTACAAGCTTTAAATAGTCGTTCCTTTGCTAATTTAGGCAGCTTTTCAATTGCAATGAAATATTCATTAAGTACACCTGATTATAAAGACATTGATCCTTATCTATTTTTGGCACATATAGCTGAATCTGTTAACATTGAGCAAGTTAATCAGCCTAAGGTCTCTTAATGTTTTTTGTTTTAATTATAACCGCTATCTTTGTCGTGATTAGTATCTATTTCTTCCTTCGCGCAGAGAAGCTACAGCGACAGCTAATAAGCCAAAAACGTGACAGTTTTATTACCCGCAAGGAAAATAAAGTATTAGCAGACTCAATGACACTTTTTTCTACTCGTGGACAAGAATTTGCTCAAGCTAAATTAGCGCGGTTAAAAGTACAAGCTAAATCAAGTGAGGATGAGCAGCTCATCATACATGTTGAGCTAATTAGTCCATTAATCAATAATTACAGTGTTATTTTCAGAGAGTGCTTAAGAGGTAAAGGCCGTCTTAAAGCAGTAAGTCAGAAGTGTTTTGAAAACCATGATCGTGCTGCATATAAGAAGTTTGTTGCCTTTATAGTCACGGGTGATAAACAGCTGAAGCGTTATTGGTCTAGTGATAATTTAAATGGCTTTCTTTTTTTAGTTGATGCCTTACTCACAATCGAAGACAGTATAAGTGCCTCGTCTAACCTTAAGAAAACTGTCTGTACCTCTTAAGGTTAGACCTTAATTAATTAGAATATCTGTACAAAAGACTATATTTTCATTAGGCTATATTTTTGCATTTGTAAAACCTCCCAGGATGGGTGTTGTTAAATATGAGTCGTTTTAACGCCAAATACTTCTTTTTATTCACTGTTTTTATCTCCATAATTGCTCTGTCAGCATTATTTGCTCAGCTTTATAGCGAGCAGTTACCTATCGGGCTAACTGCAACGGCCAGTTATGTTGTTGCTATCATTATCGCCATTACTCTGGCTTGGCTGCTTACCCAAAAACTCTTTGATACAAGAAATAGTAATGCTGGCAAAGAAACCATCAGTGTTGAAGAGCTTTTTACTTATACTCATGACCCAGTAACTAACTTACCTACCGCACAACAAGCCCTAAAAGCTTTTGAGTCGGCAATCAAATCAAGTACTGGAAAACGTTATGCCGCAGTGGTATTAAAACCTATTAATTTTCAACAAGTAAATAGCTTATTGGGCTACCACAATTCAGATATTTTATTACTGCAACTTGCTTATTGTTTACAACAAAAAATAGTTAATAATAAAAATTTATTAAGTTTTGGTTCAAGTCCAGAACCCGTTCGCATTTCACGTTTGCAAAGCTTACAGTTTTTGGTTGTTTATGATTTAACTGATAGCCGTTTCGACGATCAGAGTATGCTGAATGAGTTGTGCCAACAACTAGGTGAGGCAGTTCCAGATGCTATGAGCTTTAAAAGTTACTCTTTAAACTTTGAACTCGCTTTTGGCATCGCAATATCAGGAGAGCATGGCAATAGTGTTGAAGAGGTTATTGCCCATGCGGGTGATGCATTACTAAATGGACTAAAATCCCAACAAGTTATTAGCTATTTTGATAATAGCAGCATTTTATATACACAAAGTCAGTTAGCGCGGATGGAAGCATTTCGTCAAGATATTCATGATGAAAAACTACATTGCTACTTAAAACCCCAGGTAAATATAAATAATTACAATATTGTCGGCTTTCAATTAAAAGTTCATTGGTATGAGAAAAGTGCCAGTAAACCTCTTGAGTTGTCTGAGTTTTCAGAGCTTGCAGAACAAAGCGGCGAACTATATTATTTAACAAGGTATATGTTTGAGCAAGCTTTCACCACTCTTGAGACTTTACACCGTATCGGTGTCTATCAGCGTATCTCCGTGAGCTTAGCGAGTGAAAACTTGTTTGAAGTTGATTTGGTTGACTTCATTGAGGAAAAGTTACAACAGCATGGCATAGCGGGTAAATATTTAATGATAGAATTGAATGAGCAGGTCATGCTCAATGCCAGTCAACGGGTAAAAAGCATAATAGATCAACTGAAGTCATTAGATATAAGTATTTCTATTGCAAACTTTTCTGGCAGTTATGAATCACTACGTTATGTGCGTAAAATGGCTATACATCAATTGAAAGTGAATTGTCAGCGATTATCAAATGATAGTAGTAATCGAGTAGATAAGGCGATCACCAATGCGCTCGTTACCTTAACACGCAGTATGAAAATCCCACTTATTGGTACTAACATTGACAGGCATGATGCATCAAAAGCCTATATTGCCATGGGAGGAGAGTTAATTCAGGGAGATATTATTCATCCAGGTGTGGTACCTGATGAAATAGAAATTTGGCTCGAAAAGTGGTATTTACAGCACCCAGGGGCAATCCCTCCAGAAGCAAGGCCGTCTATTTATTAAATATTAAATATTAAATATTAGCTATTAAGGCTGAGGCACTAGTGTTGGCCTTTATTTATTCTATGTCTAGCGCTTCAGCGGATAGAATAATGCCGGTGTTGTCGGCATAAAGATGGTCATCAGGTAGCATGGTTACGCCAGCAAAATTGATGGCAATATCAGTTTCACCAATACTTTGATCACTTGCGCCAACGGGAATAGCCACAAGTGCTTGAATACCCATATCTATATCTTCTAAAGCATCGACATCACGAACACTACCATAGCAAACAATACCTTCCCAACCGTTGCTAGCAGCACACTGCGCTATATTAACATCAATAAGCGCACGGCGGGTTGAACCCCCACCATCAATAACTAACACTTTTCCTTTGCCATTTAGATTGACTAACTCAGTTATCAAGCCCAAATTTTCAAAGCACTTTACCGTGACTACCTTGCCTGCAAATGAACTAGAACCACCATAATTACAAAAAATAGGATCAACAACATCAATTAAATCGGCATAAAAGTCACATAATTCAGAGGTGTTATATTGCATGCTTGCTCTCTTTTTATTGGAAGATAATATTCAATATCAGTATATATTGTTATCTATAAAATAAAACCTATTATATATTTAGCGGGTATTACTTGAATTTTAAGGTAAAAGCCTTTTTAATAGCACTACCTTTACGGCTAAAACCTAAGTTCACTTTTCGATAAGCACCGGCTCTAAGCGGAACTCTTGATAGTTATGATTACACACTTTATATGATCGAATATATTACCCCACGGACTTTTTTATTTGCGACACAAGCCGTAGTTTTTTCGGTATTGTTATTTGTCTTTATTGTCTACTATCGCACCTTCTTTCGGAAATATGTTATGTACTGGTTAGTCAGTATTGGCATGCTAAGTTTTAGCTACCTTATTAAAGCTATACTCCCCTATACAAGTGCGAGTTTGGCCAATAACAATTGGTACTTTATCGCTGAATTTATCCTACAAATTTGTCAGTATTCTTTTTTACTCTTCCTTTTACTTGGCGTGTTCAATGCTAAAACAAATAAAGAAATTCCCAATAAAATATCAATAGGCGGCTTGGCTTTAATTATTGTCGTTAGTTTAACCACAACCATGTTATTTGCTTTTGATCCCAGCCAAGCTTTCAATCATTTTTATTTAACCATAAGCCTGCCTAGTTTTATTTTGGGTTGCAGTTTTCTCGCCTTAGCCACTTACCTTTTATTTGATAAAACGAGTTATTTTTCTAGCCAAGTATTAATGTATTTTGCCGCTGTTATTGGTTTTCGATATTTGATTCACTCTTTCATTTCTATTGTTGCTTTAACAGAGTCTTGGTTTCGCCAGTTAGAATTGTTTTTATTATATTTTGATGTGGCTGCACATAGTGTTCTCGGTTTTACTTTACTCATCTGGATGCAAGGCGCTGAGCGGTTTGCTGCTTTAAATGCCATTAACAGAGCGCAATATTTAGGTAAACACGACTCGTTAACAGGTGCACTTAATCGTGGGCAAGTCATGGCTAAGTTGTCCGATAAAATAAACGAGCTAAGCCAAGCAAATAAAAAAAACAAAAGTCAGCTTAAGTTGTCAGTTTTCTTAATTGATATAAAGCAATTTAAATTTGTTAACGATACCTATGGCTTAAAAATAGGTGATTATATTCTAGGAGAAATTGCCAGCAGACTTAACCACAGTGTTTTTATGCCTCAGGCTGTAGGACGTTTAAGTGGTGATTCTTTTATGTTTGTAATTGAATTCGAGCAGGCTTCTCATATCGATAGCGCGGTAAGTCATATCCACGAACTCATTGAACGTACCTTTCGTTTTGAACAGCAAGAGATATCTATCCAAGGAAGTATCGGTTACTGCTTTTATCCTGACGATGCTGAAAAAGCTGAGGATCTTTTGCAAAAGGCTAATCTTGCCTTACATCATGCGGAAACTAACAATATTGCCTCTGTCGCTTTTGAGGAAGGAATGCAGGCACAGGGACGACATTTAGTACTAATGGAAAAACAGTTAAGAGCAGCATTAGCAAATGATGAATTTATTTTATATTTTCAGCCGCAATTAAACTTACTAACCAATAAACTTGAAGGAGTCGAAGCATTAGTTCGCTGGCAACACCCAGAGAAAGGATTGCTTGCTCCGAGTGAGTTCTTGGATGAAGTGGAAGCTTTGGGTATGCATAGTGTGTTTGATAATTACATTCTAACTAAGGCTTGCCAAACGAGTGAGCGTTGGTTCAAATTATACCAACGCCGTGTTGCCATTGCGGTAAACATAACAGCGGTTGAGTTTCAAGATGAGCGCCTCGTCACTAATATTCAAAATTTATTACATAAATATAGTTTACCCTCTAAATATATTGAATTAGAAATCACTGAAAATGTGGTTATGACTGATATTACCCGAGCAATGGACAGCATTGTTAAATTACAAAGCATGGGCATTAAGGTTTCAATTGATGACTTTGGCACAGGTTACTCATCTCTAGCTTATTTACGAGAGCTACCTATAGATAAAATAAAAATAGATCGTAGTTTTATTCGTGAAGTGGCAAGTAATGATTCAGATCTAACCATAGTTAAATCTATGATAGATCTTTCGCACGGTTTAGGTAAGCGTGTCTTAGCTGAAGGTGTTGAAACGGTTGAGCAACTTAATGTTTTACGCCATTTAGGTTGTGATGCTGTGCAAGGTTACTTTATTGACAAACCCTTACCTGAAGAAGAATTAGTACGTTACCTGAAAAGAAAATAAGCTTGTTCCTCCCATCTTATAGCTAAATAAAGCTCTGCTTGTTGATGAATTATTTGATTTCATCCAATCAATTAATTCATCAATAACGTATAAAAATAACGAATAAATCATAAGTTTGTAGTTTTAAGTAAAATAAACTAAATAAAATCTAATACTTACCGATACATGTCTATACTGAATTAAAGGAACGTCTTAAGTTATATCTCCTTTCTCTCGCCTTTGCTTTGTCTTGCTCTGACGGCAGGTAAATAGCTTGGCTGAGAAAGTAAAAATGGGCTATGGATAAGCAAAATTTTAGTTCTATCGTTTTTATTCTATGTAGGTTCATTTTTAAGGTTAAATTCTATGCTTATTAAACATAAACTAATCGCCAATACCACAATATTAGTACTCGCAATGAGCTTGATGCTAGTGTTATTAAACTACGCAAGTTCATCTTTACAACACGACATTACTATTGCCAAGCACATTGGCGATATTAAAGCATCGGTATTAGAGTTAAGACGCGATGAAAAAGACTTTTCTACCCGTAAAACGTTGAAATATTCGGAAAAATTTCATAATAAAATGACCGAAGTACAACAGCAAATTAATATTCTAACAAAGGACTTTGCTCAAGTTGGCTTATCTATGCCTGAATTAGCCAGTACCGGCAGTATTTTAACGGAGTATCTGAGTCAATTTAATAAGGTTGTTGTCCTGCAAAATAAAATTGGTTTGGATGCCAAGTCTGGCTTATATGGAGAGCTTCGTGCCGCGGTTCATAATGTTGAAACACTTATTGGTAAAAATAATTATCGTTTGCGTAGTGAGATGTTACAGCTAAGGCGTAATGAAAAGGATTTTATGTTAAGACTCGATGATAAATATGTCGATAAAATTCAAACTAATACCAAGACGTTACTGTTGAGTGTGCAAGAAAGTAACTTCTCTTCAGCTAAAAGGCAGGAAGTTAGTAAGCTAATTAAAGTTTATCAAAGCGCTTTCTTAAACTTAGTTGCAGCTCAAAAATCGCTTGGTTATCATGAGGAAATGGGCGTGATGAATGACATGCGTAATGTTGTTCACCAAGTTGACAATGAGCTGGCACAACTATTATTGAAGAGTGAGGCGGCGGTAAAAGCTGATATTAGCTTTGTTAATACCTTGGCATATAGCTTATTTACTGTGGTGCTAGTGATCGCCTTAGGCAGTGCTTGGCTAATAGGCAGAAGTATTTTAGACCGCATCAATAACTTGCAGCAGACCATGAATAAAATTGCTCAAAGTAATGATTTAACCACTGAAGTTGATGTCAGTGGTGGCGATGAA
Organism: Colwellia sp.; assembly: GCA_022969215.1. Taxonomy (GTDB): domain Bacteria; phylum Pseudomonadota; class Gammaproteobacteria; order Enterobacterales; family Alteromonadaceae; genus Colwellia. The sequence goes on from JALJPA010000110.1 coordinate 12,445, forward strand.
TTATCGGATATGGCTGAAGTATTCAATCATATGCTAACCAACTTCCGCTCATTGATTGTTGAAGTTAACCACTCAGTAAACACCCTTAACTCTGCTACAGGGAGTTTGGCAGAAAATATCTACAATGCTAATGAAGGGGTGGAAACGCAAATGCAACAAACTGATTTGGTGGCAACAGCCGTAACCGAAATGGTCGCTACTGTCGATGAAATTGCCACTAATACCCGAGAAGCAGCCCATAAAGCTGAGCTAACAAATACTAATGCAGAGAAAGGTAAAGCCGGAGTTGAGCAGACCATCAATCAAATAGGTCAGCTTTCTGCGAAGCTGTTAGACTCAGAAAATGTTGTTAAAGAGCTGGAAAAGGAGAGTGTCACCATTGCCTCGGTATTAGGTGTTATCCGTGGTATTGCTGAACAAACTAACTTACTTGCCTTAAACGCAGCTATTGAAGCGGCAAGAGCCGGAGAGCAGGGACGAGGCTTTGCCGTAGTTGCCGATGAAGTAAGAACGCTAGCGAGTAGAACACAAGACTCGACGCAAGAAATTGAAACCATCATTGGTTTATTGCAAAAACGTACTCAAGAGATTGTCTCGTTAATGGCGGAATGCCGAAATCAAGGCGAGGAGAGTGCCGAGCAAGCAAGCTCTGCAGGGACTATGTTGGATGAAATTACGCAAGATGTCGCTTTGATCATGGATATGAACAGTGCTATTGCCACTGCAATTCAAGAGCAAAGTACCGTTGCCTCAGAAGTTAACCAACACGTAGTGATGATTCGAGATGTTACTGAAAAGTCTGGCGAGTCAGCTAAACAAAATGAGCGTATGAGTGAAGAGTTATCACAGCAGGCGGAAGTATTAACCAAAGAGGTTAGTCGATTTACCGTATAGTTTTAGAGCAAACGGATTAATTGCTCTGCTTGGTGTTAGTTATTAATCAAATAAAAATGCCCTGACTCTTTTGCAGTCAGGGCATTTTTTATTGGCTTTTAAAAATAAAGCCGATATTAATTAGGCTAAGTTTTCTGTTTTATAACTGTTTTATATCAATCATAGCTTCACGAGAGTGACCACTGGATTTTAGCTCAGCTAAATACTGCTGCCAACGCTCTTTATACTCAACGGATAATCTTTGCAGATATTCTTCGCTATAAATAGCGCTATGGTCATCATCAAAAATTAACCGGTAACCATGTTTTGCCACACTCTCAATATTAACTAACAGCACCGCCTTTTTATGGCTAGTAATAGCAATCTGACCCGGTTTTAGCTTTTTCGCTAAGTTTGCTGGCGAGCTAATACGTAAATATTCAAAGCTAAGCTCTGTATTTGCTATCACTTTACTGGCAGAAAAATTAATAGTTAGACTGTGTTGGTTATTATCTATAACAAAATGGGTAATATTCATTGCAGTAAACCATCTAACCTCTTATTTTTATAAATTACTTATACAGTTATTTATATCGTTATATTCTTTACCAATTTAAACACTATTGAGTGATTAAAGAATAAAGCGACTTAAGTCTTCGTCTTTAACAACGTCACCTAATATTTTATTCACATAAGTTTCATCTATGCTGATTGCCTCACCACTGTGTTGGTCGGCATTAAATGATAAATCTTCAACCAAACGTTCCATCATAGTATGTAAACGACGTGCACCAATGTTTTCAGTGGTCTCATTAACCTGCCAAGCTGCATCGGCAATTGCTTTAATACCATCAACAGTAAAGGTTACTTCTAGGCCCTCAGTAGCGAGTAAAGCGCTATATTGTTCTGTTAACGAGGCAAAAGGTTCGGTTAAAATACGTACGAAATCGTCAGCCGTTAGCGCTTGTAACTCAACACGAATAGGTAAACGACCTTGCAACTCAGGGATCAAGTCTGAAGGTTTACACATTTGAAAGGCACCCGAGGCGATAAATAAGATATGATCAGTCTTGATCATGCCATGCTTAGTACTTACCGTACAACCTTCAACTAAAGGTAATAAGTCGCGCTGCACACCTTCACGAGATACATCGCCGCCGCCAGAATTCTCGGCACGTTTACAAATTTTGTCAATTTCATCGATAAAGACAATGCCATTTTGCTCTACCGCCTCAATAGCTTTTTGCTTTATGTCATCTTGATTAACAATTTTAGCGGCTTCTTCTTCTTGTAAAGCTTTAAAGGCGTCTTTAATTTTAAGTTTACGCTTGTTGGTTTTGTCACTAGACATGTTTTGGAACATGCTTTGTAATTGTGACGTCATATCTTCCATGCCTGGAGGAGCCATTATTTCAACACCCATCTGCGGCGCGGCTAAATCAAGCTCAATTTCTTTATCATCTAGCTTACCTTCACGTAATTTTTTACGGAAAATTTGACGAGTATTGGTATTTTCGCTTGTTTCATCATTACCAAAATTGTCACGAGCAG
>JALJPA010000111.1 GCA_022969215.1 Colwellia sp.
AGCTAATCAAAGCGCCCCTCAGGTAAATTTATACCTCGACAGTCATTTCTATTCCGAAAATCCCATTTCAATTGAAACCGAGCAAGAAATTTTTCAATTGGATGATGACATGCGGGCTATGGTGCAAGCTAAGTTAATTAATAATCTTCCGGCGCATAAAAAAGCTCTGATTTTACTTAAACATCTCTTTGATGAAGAGCATATAGCCTTAAGTTACGAGAGTAATGCCAATGTGACCGCAAGTCAGGCTTATCACCAGAAAATAGCAAACTGTATGTCACTGACCATTATGGCGTATGCTTTGGCTGAAGAAGCCGGTATGAATGTTAGCTTTCAAGAAGTCGATGTGCCCGAATATTGGATACGCAATGGTAAATATAGCCTGATAGCAGGTCATGTGAATCTTTTGGTAAAGGAAGATAAAGGTATGAGTCGATATGTGGTTTGGGGAGAAAAAGCCACCAGAATAGACTTTGACCCTTTTGTCGCCAAAAAGAATTTTCCATCACGTGTGATTAAAAAGCATACCTTGTTGGCGATGTTTTATAACAATAAAGGTGCCGAGGCTATGGTAAATAATAATTACTCTGTTGCGTACCAATATCTTAAAATGGCTTCACAAACCGATAATCAATTTGCCTCGGCTTGGGGTAACTTAGGTATTTTATATAAGTTAAATGGCCATTATACCATGGCAGAAAATGCCTACCGTCATGCGAGTAGTCTAGATAGTAAGAACTATACATCACTGGGAAATCTCGCCTTATTGCTCAATAAACAAGGTCGTGTGAGTGAAGCCCAGCCGATAGAGGCGTACATTTATAAGGCTAGGGTAAAAAATCCTTATTATCATGTTTTATTAGCCAATGAAGCCTATTTTAATCAGTTATATCCACAAGCAATAAAACATTACAAAAAAGCGATTCAACTTAATGACGAGCAGCATGAATTTTACTTTGGTCTGGCTAAAACCTATTACATGCAAAACAAACTTAAGCTAGCTACAAGAGCAATGAGTAAAGCGGTAGATCTAACCAGAGCAAAAGACACACAAAGACAATATATTGCCAAACTTAACTTTCTTCGATACCAAGGCTCTACAGACTATGACACAAGGCACTAGCAGCCATTGATAACATATTGAGAACCTTATTGAGAGTCGTATTGGTAATAAAAAATGTTAACGTATTAATTGTACTGATTGGGTTGTTGAGTTCACCTATTAGCTGGGGTGCTGCAAAGCTGTTACCTTCATCGGCAATGAAGCATGAAGATAGCTTAATGATACTTGAACACATACGGATTTTGTCTTCAGATAAATTTTCTGGTCGTAAATTTGCTAGCCAAGGCAGTCTTCACAGTCAGTCTTATCTTGTTGCTACCCTCGAGAATCTCGATATAGCGGCATTTAACCATCAATATCGACACAGCTTTGAGCAATGGGGATTTTTTAAATCAAAGCAGGGCACAAATATCATTGCCTACATACCAGGTACTCATCATGTAGATGAATATATTGTGCTAAGCGCTCATTATGATCATATCGGTAGCAAAGGTAATAAAGTCTATAACGGCGCTGATGATAATGCTTCAGGTACTGCAGCTTTATTGCACTACGCTAAACGGTTAAGTCACACCCCCTTAAAGCATAGTGTTATTTTACTTTTTACTGACGGCGAAGAAGTCAATTTATTAGGCGCTAAAGCTTTTATTACTGAGCATAAAAATTTACTCAGTAAATTTAAACTTAACATTAACTTAGATATGATTGCCGGTAGTAAACGCACCAAGAGATTGCGCTTTATCAGTAAGGATCTGGATAAAGTACTCACCTCGGAAAACCTTAGTGACTTCAGTAAACTGCAGATGCACTTTAAAACTCATTCCAAAGCGCAATTAACGGCTGGTTTTAAAAGAATTAATAGGCTTGGCGGCAGATTTAATAGAACAAATTGGCGCATGGCAAGCGATCATGGCATCTTCAGTAAAGCAGGTATTCCTTTTATATATTTTGGTGTCGGTACACATAAAAATTATCACAGTGAACTTGATGATTACGAAAATATTAATCAAGATTTGTTTTTATCCGCTACCGAGGTGATTTTTAAACAACTTAGCTACTTAGATCACGCTATGTCGGCCAGAACAATTGCTGGTAGGTTGAATTTTGAAAATGTGATAGTTGATGAGGTAACTTTTGATGTGGTATTAGATCAAAGGGTAATTACTGAGCCTAAACACAATATTAGTGAACGTATGAAAAACATCACTGCCAATCATTAATTGCCTCAATTCCCCCTTAACTATTTCATTGTTATTTTGCACTTATTTACGGTAAAGCTATTTAGCGCTAATAAGTGATTTTACTGACTTAAAACAAACTTAGCGTAATTTGCTGGCATAGTGACATAAATCATACAGATAACAGTCGTTAAAATTGTTATTATTACTCCAATTAAAAAAGTTCAAACAGTTCAACTAACTTATCTATCGGCATTCGTGGCAGATAGCGCTCATATATAATGGAAAAATAAAGGCAAATGAATAATAAAGATATAATAGTTGTTAAGAGTAGTAAAAGTTGGAATTTACTGTTTCTTGCTTGGATATTAGCCACCAGTGGCACCTTAATTAGCTTGTTTTTTAGCGAGATAGTACAACTACCGGTTTGTGTATTGTGTTGGTATCAACGCATAGCCCTTTACCCCTTAGTCATAATGCTACCTTTAGCGCTATTTCCTTTTGATATTAAAGTGATTCGCTATGTAAGCCCGTTAGTTATTTTTGGTTGGTTTGTGGCCTTTTTTCATGTGTTAGTGGTTGCTGGAATTATTCCAGAAGCAGCACAACCTTGTGTGCAAGGAGTGCCTTGCTCTGAAGTGCAATTTAGCATACTCGGCTTTATAAACATTCCGGTGATGGCATTATTCACCTTTAGCCTTATTGGTTTTTTACTCTATTTATCTAAAAAACAATTTACCCACAAAACTTATTAGAGAAACTCATGAATAATAGAACAATTTTTATCAGCGTTGCGGCGTTTATTGGCATTATCTTTATTGCTGCAGTGGCTATGTACAAAAGCCAACTGCCATCAACAATAGCTAGCGATCTCCTACCCGCATTGGATCGCATTGGCGCAGCAGAAAAAGGCGGTAAACTAGCGAAAGTCACCATAGTAGAGTTCTTTGACCCGGCCTGTGGCACCTGTAGTCAGTTTTACCCGTTACTCAATAATTTAGTTAAAAAATACCAGGGTAAAGTGAAAGTTGTTATGCGTTATGCACCGTTACACCAAGGCTCTGAAGATGTGGTTAAAATGCTAGAAGCAGCACATATACAAGGACAGTTTTGGCCAGCTGTTGAGCTTTTATTTGCCAACCAAGCGCGCTGGGTTGAACATCACGTATCAAATCCACAAAGTGCTTTAGCAGGCATAAAAACGCTTGAACTAGACCATGAACAACTCGACAGCGATTGGCAAAGCAGTAAAGTGGCAAAAATTATTGCCCAAGATAGGCAAGACGGACAAACCTTAAAAGTACGTGCGACACCGCAGTTCTTTGTTAATGGTAAGCCGTTGCTTATCTTTGGTTATGATCAGCTGGTCAATTTAGTTGAAGAAGCTGTTGCGGAAGCTTATTAATAAAATTTGTTATTGCTTAGCCTTCGTCCTTAAGCAGAGACCGCAGAAAACTCGGCTACTACATAAGACAGGAATTCTTCGCTCACTTTAGACAAACTTTTATTTTCAAGGTACAAAGCGTTGACAGGAAAGCTTAATGGCGGATTAAAAGAGGCAATGGCAGTTTTTTCTGATAAATTACCTTCCGCGGTAAATCTATCGACCACACAAATACCGGCACCTTGGGCGACTAATCTTGCGGCGATAAAATAGGTTTGTACTTTTATTAGCGATTCTAGAGTGATGTTATCTTGCATCATTCTAGTCCATAGTAGCTCGCCCAAAGGGCCACTGTCGCTAATATCAATGTATTCAAACTCTTGTAGTTCGCTTAAACTCAACTCTGTCGGGCCATCAGGGAACCTGGCTTTGGGATAAACAATAACCAATTCTGATTGGGCCAACTCAATGGATATTACGCCAGGCATAATATGTGGCGCAAACAAAATGGCTAAGTCGCATTTATGTTCTAATAAAGTTTGCATGACCGCATCGTTATGTACGGTTTGTACGTTAAAGTTTACCTGATGATGTTTTAGGTGATATTTTGCGATGGCACTCGGAATAACATCAAAGCCTAGTGCGGGACTGCAGGCGATGCTTATTTGTCCATATTCAGATTTTTTAATATTTTCTGCGGTATTCTTTATCGAACGCATTTGTTGATATATTTTATCGACTTCATCAAACAGCATTTCCGCTTCATCGGTTGGGATCAAACGTCCTTTGACCCGTTTAAATAAATCAAAACCGAGCTGCATTTCTGCGTGCGATAATACTTTACTGACTGATGGTTGGGAAACATGTAATATTTTTGCAGCATTCGTTATTGAGCCCGTGGTGTAAATGGCGTGAAAAATCTCAATATGTCGTAAGCGCATTTTTCTCTCCTAAGTGAGTGTATCAATAGTTACTTTAAGCAAAAAAGTAAACGGTGAGTGTCCATAAACAGCCAGCAAGCGTTGCCGCAAATGTCGCCGGTACTAACTGAGATTTAACATGGTCCATTAAATCACAACCTGTGGTCATGGCACTCAATATAGTAGTATCTGATATTGGCGAACATTGATCGCCAAAAACACTGCCATTAAGCACAGTGGCAAAACAAACCATCATAAATAGCTCGGGATTAGCAAGCCCTTGCGATTGGCAAACAGCCCAAGCTAAAGGCATCGCTAATGGAAATGCGATTGCATAGGTACCCCAACTGGTACCGGTAGAAAATGCGATAACCATGGTAATTAATTGCAATAACAGCGGTAAAAGCCAAAAGGGTAGTTGTTCACCAAGTAATGACACTAAATACAAGCCGCCGCCAATTTCTTTGCTGATACTGCCAATAATCACCGCGAGCATTAATATCACTGAAGCAAGCACCACACCTTTTAAGCCATTGCCAAAGCCGTCAACAACATCAGTTAAGGTCATGCCTTTGATTAAGGCAATAGCAGCAGACAAGAGTAAAGCGGCGCCAAATGCCCAATTTATTTTAGGAGAGCCTAAAAATATAAAAGTACTAACGGCAATTGCTATTAGGGGGACTAAAGGTAAGATAAATTCTAATACATGGGAGTTATATCCCTTAGGCACATCACAAGCTTGTAACTCTTTAGCACTTAACGGTCTTGCGCCTGGAGCATCTAACTGACCAGTTGCTTGGGCTCTTTGTTGAGCATGACGAATTCTTTTACCAGAAAAAGTTGTGATATTTAGACACAGTAATAAGGTACCTATTACCGCAATAATGCCATAAAAACTAAAGGGGATACTGTTAAAAAAGAAGCTTATCCGGTCTGCTTCTGTCGCCAAAAAGGCTACTCCAGGAACAAAGATCAACGCCTGTACATAGGCAGGCCAAGCATTAAAAGCGATCACTAAGGCAATTGGCGAGGCCGTTGAGTCAACAATATAACTCATTTCTTCGTGGCTTACTTTAGCTTTATCAGCAAGCGGCCTAACCGTGGTACCTACTAAAACGGTACTCATAGTGCCGCCTTGGAAAAATAATATTCCCAGCAGCCATGAAATTAACTTGGCTGATCGTGGGCCTTTAACAAAGTGCAGTGTCATGTAGTTAGCAAAGGCCTGGGCAGCGCCGGTTTTAGACCAAATACCTAATAAGCCACCTAATAACCACAAATACAGTAACAACAGACCCGCAGTGCCTTCTTTGGCTAAGTTGGGAATGATCACCGCATCGGTTAAATCATATTGACCTAGCATTATTGAGCCGACCACTATGCCAGCAAACAGTGAGCTTAACGGCTCTCGAGTGAGCAGACATAAGGCAATGGTGATAAAAGCAGGTAATAATGACCATAGGCCAAAGTGAAAGGCAGGTTTCAGTAGTGTTAATTGCTGGTCATCATTTTCTACCCATTGCTGTGTCAATGCCGGCTGCTGACTTAGCTCATTGATGCTTGGATTTACACTTAGGTTTAAGTTTTCTTGTTTTAGCGGTGATTGATGGTAGGGCACCACATCTTTGATAATGACTTCTTTGCCCTTATATATATAAGCATTTTCACCTGATTCTGTTTGGTAAGTATCAAAAAGGTAAGATTGCTCTAGCCAAGTCTTATCAACCGCATTATTAACATAGATAGCGAAAAATATCCCTAGGCTAATAATAACCAAGGCTAGACTATTATTTTTACTCATTAATAACAGCCCTTGTATTCAATATGTATCTGTTTAGGGCATTGTCGTTATAGTCGCTTATAGAATAGCGGTTAAAGCTTTGATCTTGTTTAGTCATTGGCGAAGCCCTTGGCAATGTGGCTCAATATAAAAGGATAAGAAAGAAATAATTATCAGTAAATATAGTTATCATTAAACATGGTTATCAATAAAGTAACCTGAAAAATACTCTTAGTTCTAAGCTATAACCTTAGGTTATATCTTAGGTAATAGGGTCAAGTTAACTTGATACTGTCGACATGTATACAATTTTATCTTTTTAAGTGAGCGCCACTAACAATATTCAACTGTGACTTAGGGTGTAACAAATGGCAGGCTTAAATACAGTTGGATAACCAGGGCATTGGTTATATCTATAAAGAACGCACCTACTAAAGGTACTACTAAGAATGCTTGTGGGGATGGACCATGTCGGGCAACTAGAGACTCCATATTAGCGACCGCGGTAGGTGTAGCCCCTAAACCAAATCCACAGTGACCACCGGCAATAATGGCAGCATTATAATTTTTGCCCATAAGTCTAAAAGTAATAAAGTAAGCAAACATCATTAGCATAATGGTTTGTACTAAAATAATGAGGATCATAGGCAGGGCTAAGTTTGCTAACTCCCATACTTTTAAAGACATTAGCGCTAAAGCTAAAAAGATAGACAAGGCCATGGTGCCCCATAAATCAATACAAGCTCTGCTGATGGTGTAACGTTTAGAGAATTCAGTTAAATTTGTCGCTAATACACCAAATAATAGTGGCATCAAAAAAGCGGGTAAAATGACATCATTACTTTTTAACTCTAAGTACACCACGTGGCCAACCGTCATACATAATAAAATAATGAATAGGGTTTCCATCATTTTTTTCGGAGTAACTAAATCGTGATCTTCCGGGTTAAAAGTTATCGTATCATCAAGCTCTTCATGATAACTATCAGCTTTTAGATTATAGCGTTTAATGAGCCTTTTACTGACTGGGCCACCAACCAATCCACCTAGCACCAGCCCCATGGTGGCAGCGGCCATAGCCAGTTCAAATACAGTGGAAGGCATATTGTATTCACTAATAAATAAATCGGCATAAGTAGCGCCATTACCATGACCACCAGACAGCGTGACTGAGCCGCCAATTAACCCCATTAGTGGATCCATGCCTGCACCTATGGCTAAGGAAACACCGATGGCATTTTGAACCAGTAAATATAAGGTCGCCACCCCTAGGAATAAAATAACCTTAGGGCCACCTTTGACTAATAACGAGTAACTTGCGCCTAGGCCAACAGTGGTAAAAAACACCGTCATTAATGGGTTTTTAAATCCCATTTCAAAATTAAAGTGAATATCAAAAAAGCTATGTGCTATGGCGGCTAATATTGAAAAGAGTATACCGCCAACAACGGGCTCTGGAATGTTATTGTTGCGTAAGAGGGCTACTTTGCTATTACAATAATAACCTGAAAAAAGAATAATTAATGCAACCACTAATGTTTCTAAGATACCGACATTGATGTCCATGATTAAACTCACTTTATAGTTATGTGACTAAGCTAAGCTCACTCAATAAGTTGTCGTTAAAGAGTGGCTTGCATTAGACTGATTTAGTATGAGGATTTTTGCTGACGATGTGTTTTTACAATGCTAGAAGCACTTACATCTTGTTTAAAACATCTTGTAAAGATTCTGGCTCACGTATGCATGTCATTGATAAGGAATCGTCGGGGCCGCTGACAGCGTAAACAGCTACACGAGGTAAGCTGTTGTAATCAAAATGATTGGTAAAGTAATAACCACCCGTATCGTGCACCATGACATAATCGTTACGTTCTAATTTGGGTAATTCTTGATTACTGCAAATCAAATCACCGGCAAAACAACAAGGTCCAGCAACATCTGTGGTCACAACTTCTGATGTTTGTGGCGTTTTTTCTATGCCTTCAGCTGTATACCCCGTGACCCTTATTGGCCATGATTTAGGTAAAAATGCCGTACGGGTAAGGATTTGCGCACCAGCATGAGTGGTGGCAATATGACGACCGCCAGAATTTTTTGTGTATTCTACACGGGTAATAATGACGCCATTTTTCGCAACAATAGCACGACCAAATTCAGTTTTTACTTGGTACTTACCGGTAAACAATAAGGGTACTTCAGCTTTTAGTATGTCTGCGTAATCTTTAAAGCTTGGCTTAATTACTTCTGAGCTAAAGTTTACTGGTAAACCGCCACCAATATCTAAACGGGTTATTTGTTGACTACCAATCACCGCATTTATTTCCTCGGCTAACTCGGTAATGACCTTAATGCCATATGCCATTAAGGTAAGCTCACAGCCTTGAGAGCCCGTGTGAGTATGAATACTCGTTAACCAAGGGCGAGCCTTATAAATATTAATAAGGGTATTACGGTTATCATTATCCACTAAGGCATAACCAAATTTTGACGTGGCTGTTGCTGTACTTGTTGAACCAATTTTACCCGCGCCAATTTGTGGGTTAACACGAAAGCCGATAACAGACTTACTGTTAGGAAACTCCTGCATTAGCACATCAATGCGTTCAAGCTCTTGTAAGTTGTCAATATTAAGAGCTATGTCATTTGTTATACAGGTTCGTAAATCTTGCATGGTTTTTGCTGGCGAATCAAAAATAATATTTTGCTCAGTAAAACCAGCTGTCAGGGCAATTAATAACTCCCCTGGGCTGGCAACTTCAGCGCCCATGCCATATTTACGTAGTGGCTCTAATACCTTAACTAGGGCATTGGCCTTTACTGCGAAGGTATGAAAAAAGTTAGACGGAAAAGCGTCATAAGCATCAGCAACGGTTTTTTTCAAACCGTCTAAATCCATGACACCAATTGCAGTGGTATTATGATCGATAGCGTGTTCGTTGATAGCTGTTTTTATTATGTTTTGTTTTCTGTTCATATTGGTATCTTATTGAATTAAGGAAACATGACACTGTTGGTATAACAGATGATTCTTTTTCGATACCTTTAAGATAATGTAACAATTTGCAAAGGGGTATTAGTTAAACTTTGCTAGGTAATAACTTAGGGTTATGTGCCCTTAAAGTAGTTGCTCTCAGTGCCTTTACTATGAAGCAGTTTACTCGGCTGATATATTTTTCATTGTCGTTATGACTCTCAGTGCTGGCAAATTCTATATCTACAAGATTATAACTATGAAATATTCTAATTAATTCCCATCATTTTTTTCAATTGTTTGTAAAATCAGCCACTGCTATTTTGTTAATTGTCCATGCGCGTGGGTAAATCCATTAAGACACAATTATAAAATAAAAATTAATAGGATAAGTTGATGAAGTTACAACATAATGTACGAAATTTAACAATAGCGGTAGTTGCAAGTGTTACAAGTTTTTATAGCTTAGCCGCGGTAAAAGCTGACATGGTCATTCATAATGCGAAAGTTTATACCGTCGATCAGCAGGATACTATGGCTCAAGCCATTGCGGTAAAGGGAAATAGAATAATTTACGTTGGTAATGATGCCGGTATTGATAAACATCTTGGTTACTATACCCAAATTATCAATGCTAAAAAGAGGCTAGTACTGCCTGGCCTGCATGATGTTCACGCTCATCCGTTAGAAGCTTCAGATAGCTCTTTTGAATGTATTTTAACGGAAACAGAAACCTTGACTCAACATGTAGCCAAACTTAATACCTGTGTAAAAGGGGCTGGAACAGGCTGGATTTTAGGGTGGGGACATACTTTAAAAACCTTGTTAGAAGCAAATGATGACCCGGTAAGTTATTTAGATAATATTTCTGCCACTCAACCCATTGCCATTATGGAGTCAACATCACATTCAATGTGGGTTAATTCCGCTGCACTAGCAGAATTAGGTTTTACTGCTAACACGGTGAATCCTGCAGGCGGTTTTATCGTAAAAAATGAGTTTGGACAACCTAATGGCATATTGCTAGATACCGCGGGTGATATGGTAATGCATGAAGCATTAGGCAGCCCAAATACACAAGATAAAAACCGTCACTATCAGAGCCTTTTGAAGTCACTTAAATTGCTCAAATAAAATGGTATCACCTCCGTGGTAAATGCCAGATTGTATTGGAAACGTGGTTACTTGGATGCATGGAAGAGAGCAGATAATAATTTACAATTAACGGCTCGTGCAAATATGGCTTTATGGGTATATCCAGAAGACTTAAATGATGATGAGAAAATTGCTAAATTAAAAAGTATGTATAGCAATGTTGACAATGCTTTTTTGAAAGTGAATCAAATCAAAATGTATAACGATGGCATTCCAACGAATACCACGGCAGCGATGCTTGAACCATACCTTGACGATTATGGTATGAATATTGGTAGTACCACAGGGCTGAACTACTTTGATCAAACAAGAATGACTTATTTATTAGCGAGTCATTAAATGCCATTGAACAAGCAACATTAGTTAATGGTGATATTGGCCGTACTAGACGTCATCGTTTAACTCATGTTGAGTTCGTCAATCAAAATGATATTAATCGCTTTGCCGCACTTAATATTACCGCCGACTTTCAAGTGGCTGGTGATTGGACACTACCAGGTAAACACGATTCGCTTGAGTTAGCTTTGCTAGGCGCTGCTCGACTAACGGACCATGTACCGGTTAAAGATATTTATAATACCGGTGCCAACGTTACGTTAAGCAGTGATTGGGATGTGAGTAGCTTAAGTCCTTTTGTTGGTATGATGCACTCATTGCAACGCGACCATCAGAGCTTACCTAACATCAAAACGGCAATAGCAAGTTATACCATTAATGCTGCTTTTTCGATGAACCAAGAAAATAAACTCGGTTCAATAGAGGTCGGTAAATTAGCTGATTTTGCCATAGTGAATCAAAAAATATTAACGGTTGCTACCAATAAAATTGGTAATACAAAAGTACTCCTGACAGTGCTTGATGGTGAAGTTATTTATAAAAATAATGCAAAGTGGTAATACCTACTATCTTACTTAAGCTTTAAACTATTTATTAGTAAATACTTAAAGAAAGAGGCCATGATAAAAAGGCTAACAACTGTTGTTGTTAGCCTTTTTCGTTACTATATCCCTTAACACTTCCTACCTTTCCAATGAAAAACTCTCGAAGAAATTAGCTCTCAAGGCTGTACAGTCTTACCATTTGTCAGGATTTACACCGGCAAGTTGTAAACTTTCCCTCAGTGGTGTTAAATCTTTTTCATAGTTGCGCCATAACTCAACCGACGATTGATAAATACCGCCTCGTACTTGCGAAGAGCTTGCTGTTGCACTGGCTTGTTTATTGTTTGCTAACAGCAAGTAATCCTCATGCCAAGGCAGGCCAATAAAATCAAATGCTTGTTTACTGATTTTTGCAGGAGACGCGACTAATTGTTCATAGTTTATTTCAATAAAATTATTGCCATTGCTTTGTCGCCAATGCGTCATCAACTTGCGATAGGCAAGGTAATATTTACCTAGGTCAGCTAAATTATATGAAAAAGGGTAGGCTTGGCCAAAACTGGTTTTGTAAATGGCATAACAAGCAGCCATGGGTGAGCGAGTTAAATGGATTATCTTTGCGTTAGGCAAAGCTCGTTGAATTAAACCGGTGTAGAGAAAATTCATCGGCATTTTATCAATAAATAGTGTTTAGTCATTCAATGGCGCACTTACCGCCAAAGAGTTTTAATCTCAATTGGGACCTTTTGTGCCAAGAACACATTAATTATTCATGTAAAACATGATGAGAAGGAGCTAAATTCGTTTACTTACTGAGCTCGAACCTGTGAGATAGCCTTTTTGTTTAATTAATTCAAACGCTTCTTTTAACCGTGCATTTTCTTGCATAATATCAATTTGGTTACGCATCAATTTATTACTCTCAATTATCTTACAATGCGTGCGAACTCTTGCTTGTACTAAAGGTGGATCGATAGGTTTAGTTATATAATCAACCGCACCTAAATCTAGCCCCTGAACTATATGTTTCGTTTGATCTAATGCGGATAAAAAAATCACTGTAATGTGCTGGGTTTTAGGGTTTGCCTTTAATCGTCGACAAACTTCCATACCATCCATAACTGGCATCATTATATCTAAAAGTATCAAATCTGGCTGAGGTTCAATCTGGCAGATTTGTAATGCTTTTTCACCAGAAGTTGCTGCTTTTACTTTGTAATCTTTACGCAAAATTTCACTGATCACTTTTATATTATCAGCGACATCATCAACAACTAAAATTTGTAGCGGCTGCTGGTTATCTTGCTCGCTAGCTCTTTGGGTATTATTTTTAGTTAAATTAGCTAGCTTATTAGTCGCACTGCTATTGTTCTCGAAGATCGCTTTAGATAAATGATTAACAAACTGCTTTTCAGAAAAAGGTTTTACAATATACTCTGCGACACCATATTTTATCGCTTCAAGTACTTGTTCTTGATTTATAATTTCTGCAATCATCACAAAGGGTATTTTAGAGGTTCTGGGGTTAATTCTAGATTGCTTTAATAACTGCATGCTTTCATCTTTTGGTAATTGCGGGGCAGTGATTATCAAATTTATTTTTTGTTGGAATAAAAAATTTAATGCCTGAGCGCCATTTGATACATGCACAATATTGTTAAAGCCCATTGTAGATAACATGTTAGTAATTGTGCTTTGTTTGTTCTCAATATTATCAACAAGTAACACGGTCAAGCCGGTGAACGTATTTTCTTGATTGGTATAGATATTTTCGATAGACATGATTATCCGTTATTTTTATTTGAGCATGCGTTCAGATTATTAAGCTGAACGATTATAACTAAGTTAAAAGAATAGTGCATTTAGTTAGTCTAAAATCACTTAACTAGATCCTACCCCCTCTATTTATTAAGCCAGTTAATTTTAATATTGGGCAATTAAACTTTCACAGATCAATTGTATACATGATTCCGCTATTAGATGTTCATTAATTTAAGTTAACTGAAAAGTAATGATTCATCTCAATTTATTATTTTTACGTTTTTTATACCTTTTTGTAACTGGTTTGTTATGTTTAAAGACAAATATCAGTTATTCTTTTTACAGATATGTTTAAATCAAAAAAATAAATATAAAAAGTTAAGTGAATTGAAAGTAGGGATATTTCTTCTTCAATTTGATCATTTGTAATGAGCTGCTTTCTCTTTGAAATGCATTTCATAAGGAGTTATTGGTGACTAAAATAGCGTTTGTGGTTGATGACGAGCCTGCAAATATAGACTTGATTAAAGGTTTAATGCCAGAAGGCGTTAAAGTAAAGGCAGCGTTGTCTGGTGAAATAGCGTTAAAACAATTATCAAAAAAATTTCCGGATATCGTTTTTCTTGATTTATTAATGCCACAAATGGATGGATTTGAAACCCTAAAAGCGATAAGAGAGTTACCTGATGGCGATTCCCTACCTGTGTTGATTATTTCTGGTAATGCCAGTGAAACGGACATACAGAAGGGCAAAGCATTAGGAGCAATAGGGCATTTAACAAAACCAGTCGACAGTAATAAGTTAGCCGTATTTATAAATCAATATTTGTAAAGGAGTGGCACATATGCCTTCGAATATTAAAGCAACGATCTTAATCGTTGATGATGCACCTGAAAATATAGATGTACTCACAGGTGTTTTGCGTAATGATTATAAAGTTAAAGCGGCGCTTAATGGTGCAACAGCAATTCAAATCGCTAATGGTAAAACAAAGCCGGATTTAATTTTATTAGATGTTCTTATGCCGGGTATTGATGGTTATGAGGTATGTAGACAACTAAAAGAAAATGTTGAAACGACAAATATTCCAGTGATATTTGTTACCGCTAAATCAGAAGTTAAAGATGAAGAGTATGGTTTTACCTTAGGCGCGGTTGACTATATTACTAAACCTATCAGCCCACCACTAGTTTTAGCAAGAGTAAAAACGCAGCTTGCTTTGTACGACCAATCACGTCACCTAGAAAAGTTAGTACAACAAAGAACCGCTGAATTAAATGAAACCAGAGTAGAAATAATTCGCCGTTTAGGTCGTGCTGCTGAATTTAAGGATAACGAAACCGGCATGCATGTAATTCGTATGAGTTGGTTTTCTCGTTTTCTTGCGGAACAAATAGGCAAATCAGAACAGTGGTGTGATTTATTATATAACGCTGCTCCAATGCATGACATCGGCAAAATTGGTATCCCTGACAGGGTTTTACTCAAACCGGGCAAACTTGATAGTGAAGAATGGGAAATTATGAAAAAACATGTCGAATATGGAGCCGAAATTATAGGCGATCATAGTTCTCCTTTATTGAAACTAGCTAAAGAAGTTGCAATTTTTCATCATGAAATGCCTAGTCAATAACATTAATTGGGTAATCACATTTTATGAACCATTCCTTGAGTTCATTTAGACTCATTT
>JALJPA010000112.1 GCA_022969215.1 Colwellia sp.
ATCGGCACTGTGTGGCACAAAGTTATGAATAAGACGATCAATTTGACCACTACCCGAGGCAATAAGCCTTATGCCGTTACGCTGAATACGCACTGGAATAGCATGAGAAATATCACTTATTAAAATCACTCGGGAGCTACTAACACCGACATGCAGTATTTGCCCAACAATGCCCTTTTCATCTAGGACCGGCTGACCTTCGTAGACACCATCATTAGCACCACGGTTAATCACCACTTGATGGGAATAAGGGTCGCTATCTACCGAGAGGATTTCGGCAAACATTTTTTTTATTTCATCGCGAACTGGAGAGGAAAGTAATGAGCGTAAGCGTTCATTTTCTTGTCGAACCATACTCAGCTGCATCGCTTGTTCATGGAAAAACAGTTCATTTTCACGAAAGGCTTGATTCTCTTTCATCAATTGCTGACGAATGACGATATTTTCTGAAGCCCAAGTCATCACTTGCTTAGGCGCATTAGCCATATATTGCAAAGGACTCACTAACGACTGCAGATAACCACGAGCGGTTTCAAAACTTGCCATTTTATGGTCGAAAAAAATCAAGGCCGCCGAGCAGAAAAGTACCAAGATAAGTCGGTGTGCTGGGGATGTGCCTTGATTAAAGATTGGGTTCATAAAAAGTTACAGGTAGAAGTGTAAGGCTTTCGTACTTAAAGGTGTCTATAAAAAGTAAGACAGCACCATAAGAATAAAAAATTTTAACTACATTTGATCAATTACTTATTCAAAGGCATTTAGCTCAAGTACAAGGCTATAGCACGGAGTTGACGCTAGTCAATGAGTACTATTAACGCTGTAATTGCGCTAAATGACACAGAAGAAGAATTGATTTTATTCGTAGGAGAATAAATCGCCACCATGCATATCAATCATTTCTAAGGCTTTACCACCACCTCTGGCAACACAGGTTAGTGGATCATCAGCAACAACTACCGGAATACCCGTCTCTTCCATTAACAAGCGGTCAAGGTCTTTCAATAAAGCGCCACCACCGGTTAACACCATGCCGCGCTCTGAAATATCAGAGGCTAGCTCAGGCGGTGCTTGCTCTAAGGCCACCATAATAGCACTAACAATACCGCTTAATGGTTCTTGTAATGCTTCTAAAATTTCATTGCTGTTCAAGGTAAAGCTACGTGGTACACCTTCAGCAAGGTTTCGGCCACGTACTTCAATTTCAATAAGGTCTTCACCTGGGTAAGCAGAGCCAATTTCATGTTTGATGCGCTCAGCCGTTGCTTCACCAATTAAGCTACCAAAGTTACGGCGAACATAGTTGATAATAGCTTCGTCAAACTTATCACCGCCAATACGGACAGATGATGAGTAGACCACACCGTTTAATGAAATAATACCCACTTCAGTAGTACCACCACCGATATCGACCACCATAGAGCCAGTTGCTTCAGATACTGGCATACCGGCACCAATAGCGGCTGCCATTGGCTCATCAATTAAGTAAACTTCACGAGCACCAGCACCCATGGCTGATTCACGAATAGCACGGCGTTCAACTTGGGTAGAACCACATGGAACACAAACTAAAACTCTTGGGCTTGGACGTAAGAAGTTATTGTTATGCACTTGTTTAATAAAGTGCTGTAACATTTTCTCGGTAACGAAGAAATTAGCAATTACACCATCTTTCATTGGGCGAATCGCTTCAATATTCCCAGGAGTTCTACCCAACATGGCTTTTGCCGCAGTGCCTACAGCGGCAACACTTTTAGAGCCACCAGAGCGGTCTTGACGAATAGCGACTACAGAAGGCTCGTTTAACACTATACCTTGGTCTTTTACATAAATTAGTGTATTTGCGGTACCTAAATCGATAGAAAGATCGTTAGAAAACATGCCGCGTATTTTTTTAAACATAAGCTCAAAATGTCCTGTAAAGTGCTAAGTAAATAGACGCTGTTAAGATGCGCATAACAGATCGGATAATCATACCTTAGTATTTAGCTAATGTGTTGCTTTTTTAAAAGAAAGCCCTAAAGAAGCGAAAAAAAATGAGACACGAGTCTCATTTTTTAATTTAGTAGTATTTGCTGACTTTATTTCGCTATCTCGCGTTGGTAAATAATACGGTCATTACCGCGGTAAATGCCAAAGGTTGCTACGGAAAAGGGGTTCTCATTAAACAAACCATCAATATCTGTCGTCACAAATGGGCATTGCAAGTTATCTTCATCAACGGCCCACTTATATTGCAACCAAGGAGCTATAGCGTAACTAACACATACTTGCCCTATATTACCTGCCCCTGGAGCGGTTAATTCAATGGCACGTGTGATCCCCTGTGGAACTTCGGAGATAAATTCACCCGAAGCTGGTAGAACATTGGGTAAAGGCGGAGCTAAACTAAAGTTGATTAAATCAATATTAGTTAAACTCATATTAGTTGCATTATAAGGCGTACATTCATCATCTTCAGCAACAATATACTGACCATCGTTAAAATAGTTCACTGATAATGGCTGAGGCAACTTTGACGTTTCTGGGCCATAGCTATTTTCCAGTTGCGCTCGGCCAAAGCGAATTTCAACACCTGTTGGTTCCAGTGTTAATACACTGTCAAGTGCATTACTTGGATTTCCATCATTATCAAAATCACCATCGGCATCCTTGGCTGTTACGTCATCAAGATCAATAACAGAGACAATGGTTAAATTAATATCTGTGGGAAACTTATTAGTCTCTGCGTTAAGTTCTCGCTTATAAAAAAAATTATCACCACTTTTATAAATATAAGTCACCACACCTGATACTTCATTACCTTGTAAATCTGAGGTAGTAACAGCTTTTAAGTCAGCAGTAAATGCCAGTTTAGTGCCTAGAGAGCCATCGTTAGTGTAATCAAAAACTGGGACAAGGCGGGTAATACTACTCTCTTCAAGCTTCATAAAGTTACCGGTGTAATTCAAGGTAGTATTGGCACCATTTAAAGACTTAGCTGTGATGGTAAAACTAGGGTTTAAGCTGACCTTATAGCGAATAGCACCAGTGCTGGGACTAGCACTACTCATTTGACCACTATAAGCAAAAGCCACTGGTACTGTTGAAGCACCACTATCACACATGGCAACTAAATCTCCATCTATCTTAACAAGTGCAAAATGATCAGGAATAAAGCGTCCAACATAAGGCTCGAGTCCAATAACATCACTTGCACCTAAGTAAGATCCACTCGTTAAATTAGCAGTAAAACTTACAATACCTACTTCGTCGTAAGTCATACTTTTGCTATTAACAACACCGTTAATAGCGACACCACTATTAAAGTCTATAAAATTTCTATTAGTCAAATTTCCTAATACACCTGGACTCGGCAAATAAAGATTATGTGTTATAACGGCTGTTTCAGGTGTCGTTTCGTTGCCAAAGTTCGCAGTCACCGGGTTATTAGATAAATTTGCTCCTGTATCTGGTATGCCATCATTAGCTTCACCTACCAAATCATCATCTTCGCTTTGCCACTGTACAGCCTTTAAGGTTGTTGTAAAATCTTCACCTGAATTTTTAAAAACACTATTAACTTGGTCAGCACTTTGAGCTTTCGGATTATCCGTTACATCGATTAAGAAACCAAAAGGCCTAACAATAATTGGGCTTGATATACCTTTAATGAAATTACCTGACGGGTTACCGTCATCATCAGGTAACTCATAACGGGCATTTAAAACTACAGAACCAGCATCGGAGTAATTAAATATATATTCAGCGCTATTTTGAGTATCACTGCCAAAATCTAGCGAAACCGAGGTAAAGGGTAAACTATCAAATGCAGTACCATTAACTGCGATACCGATATTCTGGCCTGCTATATTAACGGCTTGTGTACCTGATATTGGTGATTGATAAGTCGCAGCCATATCTATACTTTCACCTGTCACCAATAATGGTGCACAAGCTCCTGAGTTATCAGTTTTGACTGCTTCAACTTTTAAAACATCTGCATTGAAGCCAATATTTGATGGTTTACCTGAAAGCTGTAGTGGTAGCACAGTACTACCTGAAGCCACTGATATAAACCTAAAGCCAGAATCAGCAAAGGTGACATTACATGATGTAGAAGTCCCCGTTAAGCACTCAAAAGTTTGGTCTAAGCTTAATGACACGACTTCTGATTTGGTATGAATATAACTAATATCTGTAGTACCACCGACAACGGTGACATTTTTATTTAACACCACGCCATCAGCATCTGATACTGATAGCACCACATCAACAGCATCAGGGTTTAATGTACTACAAGATGCATCACTACAAACACGTAAAGTAATAGTATCCGCCTCACAAGTGAGTCCTTGAGCATCTATAGTATTAATTTCAAAGTGATCTATAAAGCTTAGGCTACAGGGCTCTATATAATTCATTAGATCAATCACTTCTTGATGAGTAAGTGCTGAGCGGTATACACGTACTTCGTCGATCAAACCATGAAAATAATATTGATCTGTACCCACTCTTTTACTGATATTTAACGGGTCTGTCGTTTGAACTAACGTAGTCACTGAAAACGTATCTGAGGCAACATTTACACCGTCTTGATATAAGGTCAACGAAGTACCATCAAAAACCACGGCAACATGTACCCAATCCTCTAAAGGCGCTGGTAATGATGTCTGAATATCTATTCGGCCATTGAGGGTTTCAGCTCTTGCTTTGAAAACCCCACCTTCAGAAAATAGGCCCATTTGCGCCCGTCCTGAACCACCACCATGAACAGATTTAGCCAATATTTGGTTAGTGCCACTCCAGCTATCGGCTCTAATATAGGCAACATAGGTTAATGCATCACTACCATTAAGCAAATTATCATGAGGAATCTCCACATAATCATCAACACCATCAAATTTCCCATAACGACATTGATCTCCAACCGTATCAGCACCATTAAAAGCTATACCATTAAAGCCACTAACACTATCTACTACAGGATTTCCCCCTACTAACCAAGATGCTTCATCCATTCTCCATTCAGCCACAAGAATAGGACAACCATTGGCATCATTCATGTCCGTTTGAATTTCGCTCTGCGTAAGCACTTTATTATATATTCTGACTTCATCGTAATTACCACGAGAAGATACAGGAGATGGCATAACGGCATTGCCTGATTGAGTATAAGTCGATGCGTTATCACCAAAAACTAATTGGGTAAAATCGGCCATGAGACCGTTAGTGTTTTTTGTTTGTTGAGTTAATAACTCGCCATCTACATATAATGCAAAGGTATCATTTGAATAATCCCAGCTCGCTGTAACATAATACCAGGTGTTCGAATCTCTATTGACCGCAGATTGTTCTTCTACTACAAAGACATCATTAGCAGTATCTTCAAAAGCAAAGCGCAATCGGCCATCTTGTGTTATTTCTAAGGCAAAAACATTTGGTTCTAATGTTGCGTCGAACAGTATTCGTTCATCTCCTTGATTCCAATTAATGGTACTGTTAAACCAAAAACTAACAGTCCCTCTTATACCAATACCATTATCAACATCTAAGTTAGAGCGAAAGCCATCAGAGATTTGGTTATCAAGGTTCCAACCTTCACTTTCAAAACCTCGACAATATTGACCGTCAGGTGTTGATTTACCATAAGTTAACTTTTCCGCATGATTGTTATTACCACTGGTATCATCTATTTGGGTAGTAAAGTCTGTTTGTTCAAATCGATGTAGAGCCAAAAGGGTTCCTGCGGGTACAACAGGCTCACAAAAACCATGAGGGTCAAAATCATCTAACATAGATGAATCGAAGGTATACCGGCCACCTTCTTTTACATCAAAGCTACCTGATGCTGATACTGCCCCGTTAAAGGTAATACCTTTTTCTAATACAACATCACCATTGACATAAATAAAACCATTAACTACAGAATTTTCTTCTATCTTTAAATCGCCATTAACCACTATAAGCAGCTCTGACGGATCTCCTGTTCCTGAAAGCGGTACATTCAAACCGGCACCCTTTTTAAAAACAGGAGAACCCGAAATATAAATAACGCTAGTACCGCCTGAGGTAAATAAACGATAGTTTTCGTCATCAGGAGCAGCTGAATAATAATTATATTCAGCATCAGCAAATGTCCAACTACCAAATGAATTAGGAAAACTGCCAAGATTTGAGTCAAGGTTTATCGAACCAACCGAGGTAAAGTCTTCAAAAGCACAATTTACACCATTACATAATGGTCTATTTGAGCCAGTGACAATAGAGCCACTTCCGGCGAAAGACTGTCCGCCAGGGAAAATTACTGAACATTCAACAGCAATAACACCAGGTGATAGCAGTAATAACATCAAAATCAGTAATAAATATAAACGCGTTAACATCTACAAACTCCTCGCTTCAACTTGAAGGGTTCTACTACTAACAACAACGTCTTTACTACTACTCGTTAGTGCCGAACTAGCACATTTTCCTGTACTTGTTAAACGATAGTACTTCTCTTCTGTATCTGGGTGAGACGCATACCAACTACACGTGGCTTCTGCAGTACAATGAAAAAGACCATCTATATTCATTCCCGATGTAGAAAAATTATGGCTTGTAACCGATGGTGCTAGTGGCGCTAAAGGACACGTTGAGGAACTATTTAACGGAAATAATTGTTGTAGCTCAGCCTGCATAGCTGAGTTGGCAGCCATATAAGCTCGAGTACCAATAACTTCCTGAGCAATGCTTTCACTGCTAGTAGATAACACACGCATTAATGCACTACCAAGGAGAGTTAAAACAATGATAATAAATAATGTCATTAATAGAGCGCTACCTCTTTGTTTTTTAAAACAAGAGATCACTTGTGGGAATTGAAGAAAGATATTCGTCATCTATCTATAACCGTTGCTGTATCTATAGAGCAACGGTAACGCTAAGTCACTAAACATGCAAATAAAAAGCAATAAAAAACCCCGAAAAAGCGAGGCTAATCCGAAGCTAAATTAACAATTTAACTGAATAATTTCTTTCGACTTAGTAAAGTAAATAAGCCTAAAACAAAAATGATTAAAGTCGATGGTTCAGGGACTGATTGCGCTAGATGATCCCTAATATAAAAAGTTTCAAACGGGGTATTATCACTCCACTCCCCACTAATTAGATTATCTTGAAAATTTGAATAATCGATGTTTATATAGTTTGTATTCCAATACTCAGTTGCTTGGATAAACATTGAATTTTCAAAATCATAAAAAGAAAAAAGTGTCAGTATATTAAATACTGTATCGAGTTCTGAACTCGTTGCGAACCTCCACCCCTCGCGATATCCTGGGGCAAGTAATTGATTGGCACAATCGCTGTCAACTAGTACCGTTGTCAAATAGTCTTCTGCATTATCAATTTCTTGCAGGCAAGCATCAAACTGAGCATTTACTGGAGAAACCCAAGCCCAATCCTTATCATCAAAAGTGACAAATGCTTGGTATGCTGCATCATTAATATCTTCCGAGACATCTAGAAGCGTTGCGCTTGCTAGAAAAGGAAGAAGAAAGGTAATTAACAATATGTATTTAAATGATTTCAAAATCATAATGCTGACTATTCAAAAAAACATAACCTATAATGAGCAATTTTCACACCAAAAAAAATAAAAGTATAAAAATAAATCACTTACAAGCTACTGTTTTTATGGTTTTAAATAAGTGTAAAAAAAACAGACATAAATCTTAAGGTACATTGTTAATATGAATATCATTATTAAATGAAATAACTTCACCATCACGATCAAAATTCAACTTAATTTGAACCATTGCATTTCTTTGTAAAGTTGCTGGCAAAATTTTAAAGGGTAAATCATTTTGATCGAAAATGAGACTCTCAGCCATCAAGACACTGCCACCTGTAGGCTTTAGTGATTGGCTTGCTTTAAAAGCATGTCCATAATAACGTATTAATTCAGAGTTCCTAACACAATATGATACTGGTTTATCAAAGACATATGCCCGCTTCGTCGGGGAGTGCTCATCAAAAACCATGCCTGCATTCGGCTGAATGGGTATAGTCCATATGCTACCCGGTAAATTAGCAAAAGCGTTGAAAGCCGTTACTTTACCTGCGCCTAAATTAACATTAAGTTCATAAATATCTGATGGCTGCAACGGATAAACAACAATATAATCATTACAAAATCCTGAGCAGGCGAATGGGTTACCACTAGAGTCTACAAACGAAACAACTTCAATTTCTCCTGACTTATCATCTGGTACTACTGGGATATCTATATAAATAGTACTGGCTTTGATGGGTGTGAACTCTAAACATTGCGCTGAAATACTATTGAATGTTCTCAAACTATTAGGTACAGCATTTCTCACTTCTCGATTCAAACGTTCAACAGCAAAGCGGGCACTAGATAATAATTTATCTCGTTCTGTAACATTTAAATAGGTTTGTGTGCTTAATGATATAAAGCTAGCAATACCAACTGACATTATGCCCAAGATGATGATAACGATTATTAATTCAAGTAAAGTAAAGCCTGAGTTTTTTAGCTTGCTGTTAAGTTTGTTTTTATTAGCAAGGTACTTATTAAAACTAGCTTTCATTAGAAGTTAGCCTTATGCGTGGCAAATTTGATTTCGGTACCTAATGGAGTCGTTACAGAAACAGTAATTTTTTTAGCACTGTCATTACTTGATAACCCTAAAGATAAACCATCATAAATTACTTTTATTTCAATGGTAAAATTATTATACCCCCCTGCTAATGCCTCATCGTTGCTAGTAAATTTCTCAGAATAATTATGAAAGTCATCAACGTCATTGAACAGTCCTCGTCTTGTTTCTCCGTTATTATCTCGCCCGCCATTGCCATCTTCAGGACCAAGCTTGTTGTCGTCTGTACAAGCATTTGAACCTAACGGCTCACCACATCGGACTAGCCCGCCCGCCATATCTGAATTTTCATCAAAGGCACGAGAACTAATATCATTTAAAAAGCTTTGCCCTAATTCAGCAGCTTTAACTTGATGTATTTGGTCAGCACTTTTTTGCTCTGCTGGCGCTATAAGGGTTGAAACAATTGACAGTGAAATTGATAATACCACTATACCTATAATTATCTCTATTAAGGTGAAACCAGAACTCTTTTTCGAATAAGGGGTTGCTGCCTTAGAAAATTTAAATGCCATGAATATAACCCTCTGACTCTATTTGAATTTTCAAAGTCTCAACACTACTCTGTATATTAATAATACAGCCGCCAGCACAGTTGTTTGCAATGCTTACATTGCTAACCGGACGACCCATGCTATCAAAAGTAATAGCGCTAGGATTAGTTTTACCATGAATAGCAAAACTCACTTGATACTTGTTATCAACTTCAAAACCCGTTGCATCAGGCTGCCACTCAGGCACTAGCCCTGAAAATGTTGTAACGGTGCAATCAATTCTGTCGGGAACGCCATAACGTGAAAAGCTACTATCATCGTCAAAAATTAGCTGATGGCAATAACTATCGCTAGCATCTGTTTGTTGCATAGCGCGTTGTTGGGTTAAACGTAAGGCCGAAATAAGTTGCGCTCTATGGGTATGGGCTTCATAGCTAGCAGTGCCATCGAACTTAGGTGCTACCGACACAGCCAGAATACCCACTATAATAATAACGGTGACTAATTCTATCAGGGTAAAGCCACGAGCATTTTTCATGTGTTATACAGATATCCTTTATTAAGCTGCTATTTATAGAAAAACAAATCACTTAAAACAAAAAAGGAGAGCTAATGCTCTCCTTTAATATCAAACTTTTAGATTAATTCTAGCAGTCTGTTACTACGTAGGTTTCTCTAGTCGCATCAGTTATTCCAGTTGCTTCATCATAAGTCACGGTACAAACACTACCTGCTGCTTTCGCCAAGATGGCTGTAGCATATAAGCCATCTGGAGCAATAATTACAGTATCATCAACAGTGTCAATAAGGATATCAAAGTCAGGTGCATCTAACAGAGCAGCCCAAGTATTTGCAGCTGTGATGGTATCATCTACTGAAATAGGGTAACCAAATGCTATAGCAATATCAGTTCCATTAACTGCAACAGTATCGGTAGCTGCTGTTTCATTACCTTTTATCAAAGATTTACTGTGTACAAGAGTACCTGCACTTTGCATCGAAGCTTTAATAGCATTCAAGGTTGCTGTTTTCGCGTCATCTTGTAAATCAATAAACTTTGGCGCTGCTGTTACCGCTAAAATACCTAAAATAACAATAACCACTACCAATTCAATTAAGGTAAAACCCTGTTGTTTTCTGTTCATATTCGTTTTCATATTTACTACCTTTTCTAATGCATATAATTAATGATTTTTTAAAACGATAACGCTAAATTTTACTATTTATTTATATAAACAATTACTGAACTATCTACTGGTTGATAAGTAAAACTATTACCTATAGCTGTAGAAACCCCTGGAGTTTCAAAGTCACCATTTGAAGCTCGAGCTAAGGTTTCTTTTAAATAATAATGGCAAACAGGGTTACCGCTTGTACTGGCTTTGCTAGTAAAATAATCATATTTGCTATCGCTATTTAATGTAGTAATGCTATCGGTAATTTGTGGTGGCTGCTGTAAAAGACTATCCCAAACAGCTAAACACGCAACATCAGCTAGAGTGGATGTTTCTGCAGTGCCTAGAATATAACCTGGACGAATTTTAGGAGTCGTTGTAGTGTCTTCTACAGTTAAATATACTGTAGTGCCGTCATAATCAACAAAATTCTTTTTCGGTGTACCGCCATCATTTGGTCGAGCTTCAGCTTCCCACTGGGCACGCGCCAAAGAAACGCCTGTAGCAAAGCCGCCAGCCATGCCTTCAATATTGGCTTGTTTGGCTTGTTCGGTTAGATCTAAAAACTTTGGAATAGCAGTCACTGCCAAAAAGCCTAAAATAACGACAACAATAACCAATTCGATTAAGGTAAAACCTTGCTGGGCTTTAACTCTATTTATTAAGTGATTACCTTTTTTCATATTAACTTTTTTACTGACACTCATACTGACCTCGTCATTTACTGAAACGATACTAAAATTCTATGACCACAGTAATTAAACTGTTTAAAATTATCTTACGCTTTAAATTAATTGTAGCAACAGTTATTCAACTAAGTCACTTATTTATTACGTATTATTGATGGAGACAACAATTTATTACAATTAACAATATAGTAATAAATATCGTTTTAGCTGATACCACTTAACTTATACTTACATGCTTTAAATTTAATTAACCACCTTAGTCACCCGCCCTGTTTCGCTATAATATTCAAAGTACTGCCCTGAGGGTAAAAGGTATCTGCAGTGATGAAAATCACCAAGCCCCTTATCACGAAGTTCTATTGCTGCAATAGAAAATTTCATTAATTGCATCGGGATAGTCATGGTGAGCTGCCAGATATTTTCACAGGGTGTAATATTGGTTAATTTTATTGTTTGCTTTGGTATATCAAGCCATCCGCGCTTATTTACCGTTACCGCTACTTTATCTTTTTTATTTTGTGTAGCTAACCAAACAACGTTAGGTTGTTTATCCATAAACCACTGAGCATGAACAACCATAATAGTATTATTAAAATTTTGGGCTATACCAGTAAAACCTGTCGTTGTTATCTGTTGCTCTTGTTCACTAAAGTAGTTGAGGAATATTTTCATTAATACTGCAAGAATAATGATAACCACAATAAATTCAGCCATAGATCTTCCACTTTTTTCTGCGCGTTTATTCCCTGACACTACTTATCCCTGCATAGCCGAGGCCATATCCCACATTGGGGTAAATATACCTAATGCTAAGACTAATACCATTACCGCGACCACCACTAACAGCAAGGGTTCAATTCTTGCGGTTAAAGTGGCTAAGTCATAATCAACTTCTCGTTCGTAATAATCGCCGACCTCTGCTAATAACTCATCAACTCGGCCGGTTTCTTCACCAACAGCAACCATTTGTAATACCAAGGGTGTAAAAAGATTACTGGCAACAGATGAACGTAATAAGCTCTCACCACTTTCTATGCTTTGTCGCATCGAGGCAATTTTCTCCTGCATATAGCTATTGTCTACCGCTTCAGCAACCAAAGTCAAAGCGGTGGTCATTGGCACACCCGCTTTTAAGACAATAGCAAAACTGTGGGAAAATCGTGCCAATATCGAGCGCTCTATAATGCTACCAATAATGGGTATTTTAAGCTTACGCCTGTCCCACTGATAACGTCCCTGCTTGGTTTTGAGCGACTTACTAATCATCAAGTAAGTCACCACTATGGCAAGTAACATATAATACCAATAGTTGGTAAATAAGTTAGAGCTGGCAATTATAAATTGTGTCATTGGGGGTAAGTCGGCCCCTAGTCGAGAGAACATATTGGCAAAAGTTGGGATAACAAAAATATTCAAAATAACCAAAGCGGCTGATAAGGCAATAAGCACCATAGTTGGATAACGTAATGCCGCTTTAATGCGCTTACGGGTGTCTAACTCACGTTCAAGGTAAGTTGTTAATTTAAAAAAAGCTTGGTCAAGCTGACCGGTATTTTCACCCACATGGACCAAGGAAACAAAGAGATGGTCAAATATTTTTGGATGATGATTAAGTGCGGAAGAAAAACTATAGCCACCCTCAAGCTGTTTGCCTATATCCGAGAGTGCTTTTTTAAGGGTTTTTGAATTGGCCGATTCAACCATGCCATTAATAGCACGCAATATAGGTACGCCAGATCGCATCAAGGCATACATTTGCCGACAAAAAATAATCAACTCTTCTAAGGATACCCGACCATTATTGAGTAACTCAAAAATATCAGTACTACCAGCACTATTATTCCCTTGCTCAGCGGCAACGATAGAAATAGGTGTAATACCCTTTTTGAATAATTTATCAGCAGCCGCATCTAAATTGGCCGCTTCAATACTGTCTTTTACTTGGCTACCGTTAGTATTTCGCCCGGTATAATTAAATGACGCCATAAATATCTCTATGCTCTAACATTTGTTATTACTTGATTAATCATTTTATTAATTAACTAAAGTGACTAATTAATATCAATTGTTTCAACCAAACGTAACACTTCTTCTACTGTAGTAATACCTTTGGCAGCATAATCAAAAGCCGCTTTCGCAAGCGGAGTAAAGCTAGGGTTTGCTTTGGCTAAGTCACCAAAGGCTTCACTATCATTACGTTTTAATGCCGCCATCATTTCTTGATTCATTTCAAGTATTTCAAAGACACCTATGCGGCCTTTATAACCGGTATATTG
This sequence comes from Colwellia sp., assembly GCA_022969215.1. Taxonomy (GTDB): domain Bacteria; phylum Pseudomonadota; class Gammaproteobacteria; order Enterobacterales; family Alteromonadaceae; genus Colwellia. The sequence continues at coordinate 13,277 of JALJPA010000112.1, forward strand.
ACAAGATTGACAACCTTTACCCTGCTTAAACTGGCTAGTTTTTGCCTGCTCGCCCGCTAAGTTCGTTAGCCAAAATATTTCTTGTTCATCCGCTTGGTATTCGGTGGTACAAGAGTCGCAGACCCTACGCACCAAGCGTTGAGCTATGACAGCTCTGAGTGCACTACCCACTAAAAACCCTGCTGCGCCCATATCAATTAAACGCAAGGCACTGGTAATGGCATCATTGGTATGCAGTGTTGATAACACTAAATGACCGGTTATCGCGCCTCGTAACCCTATTTCTACTGTTTCTTGGTCACGCATCTCACCCACCATCATAATATCGGGATCTTGGCGAAGTGCGGTTCTTAAGACTCTTGAAAAAGTTAAATCGATTTTAGTGTTTACTTGTACTTGGTTTATTCTGGGTAAACGATACTCAACCGGATCTTCAACCGTGATGATTTTTTTGCTCGCTTCATTTAGCTCACTAAGCGCGGCATATAGGGTAGTTGTTTTACCACTACCCGTTGGCCCAGTAACTAACACCATGCCATGAGGTCTATGGATTTGTTGGCGAACACGTTTAACAATATCTGCTGGCATACCTGTTTGGTCTAGGGATAATAAACCCGCGGATTGATCTAATAAACGCATTACTACCGACTCACCATACTGCACTGGCATAGTCGACATACGCACATCAATGTTATGACCGCTAATATCTAAATTAAAACGGCCATCTTGAGGCAGGCGTTTTTCTGAGATATCGAGGCCTGCCATCAACTTAAGACGCAACACCATAGCCGAGGCAATCTTATTTTCTTTCAGTATTTTTTCTTGTAACACGCCATCAATACGCTGACGAATACGCAATTGATGCTCTTCTGGCTCAATGTGAATATCCGATGCGCGCATTTGTACCGCATCTTCAAATACAGACTGAAGTAGTTTGCCTACTGTGGCATCACCGCCTTCATCAAGGAAGGTAGTGGCAAGATCAAAACTAGACGACTCTTCATATTCTTCTTCTAGCTGACTAGCAAAAGATTCAATTTCAGCCGTACGGCGATATATACTGTCGAAGGCATCAAAAATCTGTGACTCCAACACTACCGCAAGCTCAATACGCTTCGGCGATAACATCCGCTCTAGTTGATCTAAACCACTTAAATCGGCAGGATCACTCATACCGAGTAATACTGAAGCCCCTCGGTCTTCAATGATCAAGGCTCTTAAACGTCTCGCATGTACTTCTGGCAGTAAACTGGCAACGTTAGGCGCTATTTTATGTTGGGAAATATCTAAAAATGGCACATTAAGTTGCTGCGCTAAAAATTGTAATAATTGTCTTTCAGAGAGATGGCTAAGTTCTATTAAGGTATCACCGAGCTTTCGACCCGTTTGCTTTTGACTCGATAACGCTTGCATTAACTGCTCATTGGAT